>JAWVYT010000169.1:0-5664 GCA_033722595.1 Longimicrobiales bacterium | reverse complement strand
TGTCGGCGAGCCCCCGGAGCGTGGGGGGCGCGCTGAAACAGCTCCGGTCGCCGGTGTGGCAGGTGGGGCCGGCGGGGTCGACGCGGGCGAGGATCGCATCGCCGTCGCAGTCGCCGTGGAGGCTGACGACGCGGAGCGTGTGGCCGCTGGTCTCGCCCTTGGTCCACAGGGTGTCCCGGGACCGGGAGTGGAACGTCAGCCGGCCGGTCGCGAGCGACGCGTCGACCGCTTGCGGCGTGGCGTAGCCGAGCATCAGGACCTCGCCGTTGAGCCAGTGCTGGGCGATGACGGGGATCAGGCCGTCCCCCTTCCCGAAATCGAGCCCGTCGATCCCGTCCCGTTCCAGCCCGCGCGTGTCCCCGCTCATGCCGTCACCTTCGCCGTCGATCGGATCGCGTCCGTGAGCGCCACGTTCGTCGCGATGACGTGACCGCTCTCGTGGCTGGGCTTGCCGGCCCAGTCCGTGAACACCCCGCCGGCCTCCTCGATGACGGGCCTCGCCGCGGCCGCGTCCCAGAGGTTGAGGACCGGATCCAGCATCGCCTCGGCCCGGCCGGTGGCCACCAGCGCGTAGCCGTAGCAGTCGCCCCAGGTCCGGAAGGTCCCGGCCCGGTCGGCCACTCGCCGGAGCGCCTCGACCCGCGCGGCCAGCCCGGGGTCGCCCGGCCCGGCCCGTCGGCTGATCGCCGCGGCGTCGCCGCTCGTCACCACCAGCGCGTCCTCCAGTGCCGGCGTGTCGGACACCCGGCAGGGCTCGCCGTCGAAGCTGCACCCGAGCCCGCGACCCGCGGCGACGGTCTCCTCCAGGGCGGGGAAATGGAGCACACCGACCACGGTCTCGCCCCCGACCTCGAGGCCGACCATGACCCCGTACAGCGGCACCCCGTGGATGAACGACCGGGTCCCGTCGATGGGGTCCAGGATCCAGCGTCGGCCGGAGGAGCCGCCGGCCTCGCCGGCCTCCTCGCCCAGGATCCCATCGTCCGGGAACCGCTCCCGGATCATCGCCCGCATGACCCGCTCGCACTCCCGGTCCGCCACGGTCACCGGCGACCGGTCCGCCTTCCGCTCGACGTCCGGACGCGTCCCGAACCAGTCGAGCGTGACCGCGCCGCCGGCCTCCGCGATCTCGATGGCCTCCGTCAGCTCATCCTGCCATTCCGCCATGTCCCCCCCTGGACTCCCGTGCATCCCGCTCCGGGCCGCGCCGTGGCACCGGCTCAGCCCGGGCGTGACCCCTGATCATCGCCGCCCGCCCCGCGGACCAGGACCCCGGCCCCGGCCACCGCGCGCTTCACCTCGGCCACCGAGACCAGCCCGTCGTGGAAGATCCCGGCGGCCAGCGCCGCCTCCGCCCGGGCCTCCGTGAACGCCGGCGCGAAGTGCTCCGGGCCGCCGGCGCCGCCCGACGCGATGACCGGGACCGACACGGCGTCGGCCACCGCCCGGGTGACCTCCAGGTCGTATCCGGTCCGGGCCCCGTCCTGCTCGATGGCCGTGAGCAGGATCTCGCCGGCGCCCAGCTCCGCGCACCGGGCCGCCCATTCCACCGCGTCCAGCTCCGTGGGCGTCCGTGCTCCGTGCGTGTACACCCGGTAGCCGGAGGGCATGGCGTCGTCGCGGCCGGCATCGATGCTGGCCACCACGCACTGGGCACCGAACCGGTCGGCGGCCTCGGTCAGCAACGCGGGCCGGTTCACGGCCGCCGTGTTCACCGCCACCTTGTCCGCGCCGGCCCGGAGCACCTCCTGGGCGTCGGCCACCGAGCCGATCCCGCCGCCCACCGTGAGAGGCACGAAGAGCTGCTCGGCGGTGCGACGGACGGTGTCCAGCGTCGTCGCCCGGTCCTCCACCGACGCCGTGATGTCGAGGAAGACCACCTCGTCGGCGCCCTCGGCCTCGTACCGTGCGGCCAGCTCCGCCGGGTCGCCCACGTCCCGGAGCTCCCGGAACTGGACGCCCTTCACGACGCGGCCCGCATCGACATCCAGGCAGACGACGACCCGCTTCGCCAGCATCAGGCGGCCTCCCCATCGCCGTCGGGCCGTGCGCCGGGGCCGGGCCCGTCCGGACGACCCGGTGCGGCCGACTCCCCGTGGTCGTCCCCGTCGCCGGCCGCCAGCCGCGTGTCGGGGACCGGGCCGAGCTCCTCGATCTCGTCGAGGTCGCCGGACCACTCCACCGAGACGGAGCCCTTGGTGCTGAACACGGCGCCGTCGTCGGCCAGCGCCGCCCCGATGGCCATGCCGAGCGCCTTGAACGCCGCCTCGACCACGTGGTGCCGGTCGGTCCCGCGCAGTACGCGGACGTGGAGCGTCCAGTCCGCGTTCAGCGCCAGCGACCGGAAGAAGTGCTCGTACAGGTCGCTGGGCAGCGAGCCCTCGTAGTGGGGACGCCCGCCGGCGTCCAGCGCCACCTGGACGAGGGCGTCGTCCATGGGGATCACGGCGTCGCCGTACCGGACGCACGTCTTCGGCGTCTCCCGGCCGAGGAGCGTGCCGAGCGTGATGGCCACGTCCTCGATCAGATGATGCCTGAGGTCGCCCGTGGCGCGCACCGACAGCGGCAGCCGGGCGTACTTCGCCAGCGTGACGAGCATATGGGACAGGAACTCGTCGTCGGTGGCGATCTGTGGGGCCCGCGACGCGCCGCCCGGGGTCCACCCGTCCGGCAGGCCGACCTCCACCCGCGTCTCTCCCGTCTCTCTCGTCAGGCTGCTCATTGCTCCGCTCCCAGTGCATCGGCCGGCTCGATCCGGCCCGTGTACAGTGCCATCCCCAGCACGGCTCCCGCGATCCCGGCGTCGGCCAGCGCGTCGAGGTCCGACCGCGTGGTCACCCCGCCGGCGGCGATGACGGCGTGCCGGGTCGCCGCCGCCAGGTCCCGGAACAGCGCCAGGTCGATCCCCTGCTGTCGGCCCTCCCGGCCGACGTCCGTGGCCAGCACGCCGGCCAGCGGCAGCGGGTCCAGGAGCCGGAGGAGGCCGATGGCGTCCTGACCCGTCCCCTCGGTCCAGCCCCGGGAGACCACCTCCCGGTCCCGGACGTCCGCGGCCACGACCAGCCGCTCCGGCCACCGCTCGGCGGCCGCCTCCAGCCACGGCCGGTCCTCCACCGCCCGGGTCCCGACCATGGCCCGATCGGCGCCCAGCTCCAGGACCCGGGCCACCGCCTCGTCGTCCCGGAGCCCGCCCCCCACCTGGAGCACCGCGCCCGCCCCGGCGCCCGTGCCGCGTCGGGCCCGGACCACCGTCGCGATGGTGGCGACCGCCTCGTCGTTGCGTCCCGTGCCGAGCGCGGCGTCCAGGTCCACCACGTGGATGTGGGTGAAGCCGTGGTCCAGCCACCGCTCCGCGACCGCCGCCGGGTCCGGCAGCCGGACCGGCTCCTCCGACGGGTCGCCACCCACCAGCTGCACCGCCTCTCCGCCCCGAAGGTCGATCGCCGCCCACACCCTCATCGCGCCCTCCGACCGGGCACCGGGATCGCCGCGTCCGCTCCCCCCATCGGCTCAGCCCTCACCGGGAGCACCGGCGTCCCGAGCCAGCGCGACGAAGTTGCGGAGAATCCGCAGCCCGCTGGCGCCCGATTTCTCCGGGTGGAACTGGGTTCCCACCACCCGTCCTCGCCGGACGGCGGCCGGGAACCGGTCGCCCTCGTGGCGGGTCCAGGCGATGACATCGGCGTCCGAGACCGGGTCGGCCACAAAGCTGTTCGCGAAATAGAACCGGTCGCCGCCGACACCCGCGAAGAGCGGGTCGTCCGACGCGACCGTGTTCCACCCCATGTGGGGCACCCGCTCCGCCCGGAGCTTCCGCACCCGGCCGGGTACGAGCCCGAGCCCCGCGCCCGCCCCCTCGTCGCTGGCGTCCAGCAGGAGCTGCATCCCCAGGCAGATCCCCAGCACGGGCAGCCCGTCGGCGACGGCGCCCCGGATCGCGCCCGCGTAGCTGGCGAGGCGCTCGGCGGCGGCCCCGAACGCGCCCACGCCGGGCAGGACCAGCCCGTCGGCCCGACCCGGATCCGCGCCCACGGTCACCTCGGCGCCCTGCCGCTCCAGCGCTTTCCGGAGGCTGTGCAGGTTGCCGGTCCCGTAATCGAAGAGAAGCAGCTTCATCGCGGTGCTCCCGGTCCGTCGCTCGAGGGTATCAGCTCGGTCTCCCCGGCCAGCAGGGCGTCCAGCGCGGCGAGGAGCCGGTCCATGGCGGCCGGCGGGCCGACGGTGACGCGGATCGCGTCCCCGACCCCGTCCAGGCCCTCGAAGGCCCGGACGCCGATCCCACGGTCGGCGAGCCCCGCCTTCAGCGCCGTGGCCCGACTGCGGCCCGTGGCCGCCAGCACGAAGTTGGCCGAGCCGTCGACCACGCGGAAGCCCCGCTCGCGCAGCGCGTCGCCCAGCCGCTGCCGGCTCGCCACGGACCGCTCGACCATGTCGGCGACCCAGTCCCCGCCGTGCGTGAGCGCGGCTGCGGCCGCCCGCTCCGCCGGGCCGTTCACCTTGTACGGCCCACGGGACAGCTCGATCGCCCGGATCAGCGGCTCGGGCCCCATCCCGTAGCCCACGCGGAGCGCCGCCAGCCCGTATGCCTTCGACATCGTGCGCAGCACCACGCCCCGGCCGCTCGCGAGCGCCGGCTCGAGCAGCGACTCCCCGGCGAACTCGGCGTACGCCTCGTCGATCAGGACTACGCCCCGGGCTCGCTCCAGCAGCGCCTCGACCCGCGCCCGGGCCAGCATGGCGCCCGTGGGGTTGTTCGGCCGGCAGAGGTAGACGACGTCGGCGGCCGCGAGCGTCGCGAGCCCCTCATCCGGGATCGCGCCCGCAGGGTCCATGGGAACCGGCCGGGGACGGGTGTCGTTCATCCGGGCGAAGATTTCGGCCATCGGGAACGTCGGCGCCGGGAACGCGACCACCGCGCCGGGATCGCAGAACGCCCGGATCGCCGAGTCGATGACATCGTCGGAGCCGCACCCGGTCACCACCTGGGACGGCTCCACCGCCCACCGCGCTGCCACCGCCTCCTTGAGCCGCGTCCCGTACACCGTCGGGTAGCTCGTGGTCGACCCGTACGCCTCCAGCGCCTCGACCGCCGCCGGACACGCACCCCAGAGGTTCGTGTTGGCGCTCAGGTCCAGCTCGAGCTCCGGCCGCTTCGGGTCGTAATGCTCCAGTCGCCGGTACGGCCGCCGCGGCCTCGGCGACCCGCCCCGCCCGAAGGAAGCGCCCTCGCCCCCCGCACCCGAACCCGAACCCGCACCCGAACTCGAAATCGAACTCGAAATCGAACTCGAAATCGAACTCGAAATCGACCCCGCCCGCCTCGCCGCAGCCGCGTGCCCCGGCAGCCCCTCCGCCTCCGCCAGCGGCGCGGTCACCGCCACCAGCGATTCCGCGGCGTCGTCGGTCCGGACTTCCTGGTAGGTGGTCCAGCGGAAGAAGTCATCCACCGAGAGGCCGGAGTAGGATCGCGCCAGCCCGCCGGTGGGCAGGACGTGGTTCGCGCCCGTGGCGTAGTCGCCGAAGGCGTTGGAGCTGCGCGGGCCCAGGAACACCGTTCCGGCCGCCCGCACGCCGGCCAGCTCCGTCCGGGGGTCCGCCGTCAGGATCAGCAGGTGCTCGGGGGCGTACGCCTCGGCGAACGCCAGCGCCTCGGCCATCCCGTCG
>JAWVYT010000168.1:0-5676 GCA_033722595.1 Longimicrobiales bacterium | reverse complement strand
AGCGCGTCCGCGACGCTGTGGACGGTGCCGTCGCCTCCCGCGGCGATCACCAGCCGGGTCCCCGTCCCGGCTTCCAGCTCCCGGCGCAGCGCCCGCTTCCACGCGCTGCCGGTGTCCAGCTCGATGACACGGTGGCGGAAGCGCGCTTCCACGTGGCGGCGCAGGGCGGCGAAGCGCGACGGGGCCCTGCCCGCCCCGGCGGCCGGGTTCAGCACGACCAGCGCCCGGGGCTTCATCGCTGCCTCCCCGACAGCTCGGCGGTCAGCCGCCGGCCGCCTCCGGCCAGTTCGCTGGCACCTCCGGCCAGCTCGCGGAGCGCCGCGTCCGGTCCCTCTCGGTCCGCTGAGGTCATGGGTTCCTCCGCCTGCGATGAGCCATCCGTCCGGGCGGAGGTTGGCACCGGAAGGTCAAGCGCGGCTCAAGCGCTCGGCGGGGCCGTCATCAGCGGTGACCGCGTGCCGGCGGTCGGTCGTCGGCTACCGCGAGGCTTCGGCCATCTGTCCGAGGTCGATCACCCAGATGTCGCCCGCCGTGGACCGGTGGCGGTCGAAGAGGACCCAGCGCCCGTCGGGCGACCACATGGGGTAGTCGATCCGTACGTCGGGGTCCTCGAACTCGAACACGCGCCGCGGCTCGCCCTCGCGGAACGGGGACGCCCAGAGCGTGTGGTGGCCGTCCACGTCCATGATCCACTCCGCATCGGGTCCGAACGACATGTGCGCCCCGCCGCGGATCCAGTCCATCTCACGGCTCGGGGACCCGTCGAGGAAGACCTGCTGCTCGGGGCCCGGCACGGGGACCACGATCGAGCGGGAGTCCCCGGTCCAGAGGAGGTAGTGATCGCCGGCGCCGCCCGTCGTGAGCTGACGGACGTTCGACCCGTCCGCGTCCATCACCCACGCCTCCTTCCGGCCGCTCCGATCGGACTCGAAGGCGATCATGGTCCCGTCGGGCGAGTAGAAGGGATTCACGTCGAGCGCAGGGCTGGACGTGAGCTGCTGCAGCTGACCGGTCTCCACGTCGACCGTCCAGATGTCGATGTTGCCGGACCGGGACGAGAAGAAGGTCAGCTTCCGGCCGTCCGGCGACCAGCGGGCCTGATAATCGCCGCCGGGTCCGCTGGTCAGCTGCTGGGTCACGCCCTCGTCCAGGGCGTGGAGCCAGAGGTTCATCTCGCCGCGGCGGTCGGAGTTGAACACGATGCGACGGCCGTCCGGCGACCACGCGCCGCGACTCTCCTCGCGGGTCGTGGCGATGACCGGCTCCGCCGGCCCGGTCGGTGCGGGGGTGTCGGGTGTCACGGGCAGCCGCCACAGGTCGGCGTTCTGGCTCAGGATCGCGAACGCGATACGCTCCCCGTCGGGCGCCACGGCCGCGTTCAGGTCCTCGCCGGCGCCGGTCGTGACCTGGCGGGGCGGGCCGACGGGGCTCCCGTCCCTGTCCACCCCGATCCGCCAGAGGTTCATGCCGCCCCCGCGCTGCGACGAGAAGAAGACCTCGTCGCCGTCCGCCGACCAGGTCGGGTCCAGGTCCTCGAACAGGTCGTCGGTCAGCCAGGTCATGGTGCCGGTCTCCACTTCGACGACCCGGATGTCGAACGTGGTCTTCTCGATGTTCTGGAAGACGATCTTCCGGCCGTCCGGCGACCAGGCGGGCGCGACGTGCGAGACGGCTTCCGTGCTCCCGCGGGTCACCTGTCGCGCGTTCTGGCCCAGGGAGTCCGTGACCCAGATCCGGTGGGCGCCGCCCCAGGGCGCGGCAAACGCGATGCGCGTCCCGTCCGGGGAGTAGGCCGGATGGTACGCGTCCTCGAGCAGCAGGCGTCGCTGCCCGCTCGCCAGGTCCAGCCGCCACACATCGCTGCCTTCCAGACGTCCGTGGATGTCCCCCGGCTCGAGCTTCGCGTCCGCCTGCCGGGCCCGGGCGTACAGCAGCACCCGGCCGTCCGGCGACCACGCCGGCTGGATGTGGTCCAGCGGCTCCTCCGTGTGCTGGACCTCCTGCCCCGTGGCCAGCGACCGGACGTAGATCTGCCGGTACCCGGCGACCTCCCGGCTGAAGACGAGCCGGTCACCCTGTGGGCCGAACGCCGGATGCTCCTCCACGCCCGCCGAGAACGTCACCTGCGTCATCACGCTCGCCCCGGCGGTCACGTTGCCGGCCTGCGGCGGTCCGGCGACCAGCAGCCAGCCGGCCGCCACCACGCCCCAGAGGGCGAAGGCGACCACTCCGCCGGCTATGGCATTGCGCCACGTGAACAGACGCTGGAGGCCGTCGCCATCTTCCGGGGCATGGGAAGCGGCGTACGTCTCCCCCGGACCGGTACCGGGCGCGTCCGTTGTGGTCTGCGCGGGCACCACGCCCTCCTGGACGAACGCGGTCGCCAGGACGATCGGCAGGCCGACCAGGAGGAGGATCAGGGCGAGCGCCGGGAACCATTCGGGCAGCCCGAGCCCTTCGGTCAGGGTCTGGACGATCTCGAAGACGAGCCACGACGCACCACCATAGATCGCCAGCACCTGCCAGAGCGAGCGGCGGTGGGCTTCGTGGATGATCTTCCGGAGGCTCATGAATCCCCGTCTGCGGCGAGAGTTCCCGGGATCGGGGCAGAGGGGGCGAGCCGATCCCGATCGCGGCCCGGCGGCTGGAGGGTCGAGCCCGCCGTGGCCAACATCGGTAGAATGACCGAGCCGGGATGCGTGGTCAAGAGCGCACGCGATGGACGCGCTGGCACTGGCACTCCTCACACCGGGGCGGGAGCGGTTCGAGCAGGTCCCCCGAGGCGCATCCGCTTCCCGGTGCCGCCCTTCCGTCCGGAGGGCTCGCGCATCACTTTGTGCCGGGTAGCGAAGGCCGCAATCCTCGTCCCCCGCTGCACGCGAGCTCCGGAGTGGTATGAACGAGCTGGTCGACCGGCTGAAGCAACGGAAGGTGGTCCAGTGGGCCGTCGCCTACGCCGCGGCCGCCTGGGTCGTGATCGAGGTGCTGAGCGTGCTGGGCGAGATCTTCGGCCTGCCCGTGGCCCTCCAGCGCGGCGCCGTCCTGGCGCTGGGCGCCGGCCTGGTGCTGACGGTGGTCCTGGCCTGGTACCACGGGGAGAAGGGTCGACAGCGGGTGAGCGGTCCGGAGCTGTTGATCATCGCAGGCGTGCTGGTGGTGGCGGGCGCCGCGATCCATCTGGCCATGACGCCGGCCCAGGACCCCACCGCGACCGCACCGGCTCCGTCCGAGGGCGCGGAGGGGACGGAGGCCCCCGACCCCCGGTCCGTGGCGGTCCTGCCGTTCCGCGACATGAGTCCGAACGCCGACCACCGGTACCTGAGCGAGGGGGTCGCCGAGGAGCTGATCGGCGTGCTCTCGCGGAGCCAGGAGCTCAAGGTCGCCTCCCGGACGGCCTCGTTCGCCGTCGCGGAAGCGGGGCTGGAGCTCCGTGAGATCGGGCGTCGGCTGGATGTGCGGCACGTGGTGGAAGGCAGCGTGCGGCGCGCCCAGGACCGGCTCAGGGTGCAGGCCGCACTCCTGGACGTCGAGGACGGGTTCCCGCTGTGGTCCGGGCGGTTCGATACGGACGTCTCGGACATCTTCTCGGTCCAGGACTCCATCGCCCGATCGGTGGCCGACGCGCTGGAGGCCACGCTCGCGGGCGAGTCGGGCGGATTGACCCCGGGCGGCACGGCCGACCACCGGGCCCAGGACCTCTACTTCAAGGGCCGGTACGCCTGGAACCGCCGGAGCCGCCCGGGGCTGGAGCAGGCCGTCGCGTACTTCGACAGCGCGGTGGCCCGGGACTCCCTGTACGCCAGGGCGCTGGCCGGGCTGGGGGACGCGTACGCCGTGCTCGGGTTCTACGACTACCGGTCGCCCGACGTGGCTTTTCCCCGGGCGCAGCAGGCCGCCCGGCGGGCCCTGCGCATCGACTCCACCCTGGCCGAGCCCTACGCCACCCTCGGGTACGTGGCGCTCTACTACGATTGGGACTGGCCCCGGGCCGAGGCGAGGTTCCGACGGGCCATCGAGCTGGACCCCGGCTACCCGGTAGCGCACCAATGGTACGCCAACTACCTGACGGCCATGGGTCGGTTCGAGGAGGCCGAGCGGGAGATGCGCCGGGCCTCGGAGCTGGACCCGCTCTCCATGATCGCGTTCATGGCCATCGGGTGGGTCGACTACTACGCCCGCGACTATCAGGAAGCGATCCGGCAGCTGGGGGAAGCCACGCGGCGGGACCCCGACTTCGAGCTGGCCTACCTGTGGAGCGCACAGGCGCACCAGGAGCTGGGACTCCTGGAGGAAGCGGAACGCGCCGCCCGACGGGCCGTGGCGCTGTCCGGGGGCAGCAGGATCGCGCGCGCGGCGCTGGCCGGGATCCTCGGCGCTGGGGGTCGCACGCTCGAGGCCCGGTCGATCCTGGAAGCGCTGGCGCAGGAAGGTCGGGTCGGATACGTGCCGTCCTACGAGATCGCCCGCGCGTACGTCGGGCTGGGCGAGCTCGCCACCGCGTTGGAGTGGCTGGAGCGGGCCCGGCAGGAGCGGGCGCATTCCATGGTCTTCCTGGAGGTCGACCCCGCGCTCGATCCGCTTCGGGGCCGGGACGACTTCCGATCGCTCCTGGATCGCGTCGGACTCTGATCGCGGGCCAGGGGGTCGATCGGGACCGCTCCGTGGGGGCCCCCACGACCACCGGGCATCGAAAGAGCGGTATTGATCCGGGGCGGTCCCGGCCGTAGACTGCTATCGAAGGTCGTTATACAGGATTCCCCCACAAGTCCTTCCCGGGGGCGGTTCGGCTCCGGGAGGAGCGGAGCCCCACGGTGTCTACCTGTCCCGCCTGCACATCGCCGGTCCCCACCGGCGCCCGATTCTGCAGCCAGTGCGGCACGCCGCTGATCGAGAGCCGCCCCGTGGAGGGCGAGCGGAAGGTCGCGACCGTGCTGTTCGCCGATGTCGCCGGGTCCACGGCCCTGGCCGAGCGGCTCGACCCGGAGGACTGGGCGGCGGTCATGAACGGCGCGTTCTCCTTCATGAACGCGGCGGTCACCCGGTTCGGCGGAACCGTGGGCCGCCTGATGGGCGACGCGATCCTGGCCTTCTTCGGCGCGCCCATCGCCCACGAGGACCACGCGGAGCGCGCGGTGCACGCGGCGCTGGACATCCGCGACGCGTCGCAGCGCTACGCCGAGCGGCAGCGGGACCGCTGGGGGATCGAGTTCGGGATCCGGGTGGGTGTGAGCACGGGTACGGCCGTCCTGGCGGTGCTGGGCGACGAGGTCCGGGCGGAGTACACCGCCATGGGCGATACGGCGAACACCGCGGCGCGGCTGCAGGGCGTGGCGGAGCCGGGCACGGTGCTGATCAGCGGGACGACCCACCGGCTGACCCGGGGCCAGTTCGAGGTCCGCCGGGTCGGCAGCGTCACGTTGAAGGGGAAGACCGAGGAGGTGGAGGCGTACGAGGTCCTCTCCGCCCGGGGCGCACCCGCGAAGATCCGGGGGATCGAGGGGCTGCGGTCGCCGCTGGTCGGCCGCGACGACGAGCTGGCGGCGTTGCGCGCCCGTGTGCGCGCCCTGGCCGACGGCGAGGGCGGCGTGGTGGGAGTGGTGGGCGACGCGGGCCTCGGCAAGTCGCGGCTCGTGGCGGAGCTCCGGGACGAGGTCCTGGAGGCCGGCGGGATCCCGT
>JAWVYT010000167.1:0-5685 GCA_033722595.1 Longimicrobiales bacterium | reverse complement strand
GCCATGGCCCGGTCCAGGATCTTGTCCAGCAGGCGGTCCGGGTCCCGCTCGGTCATGAGCGCCATCCCGATCTGGCTCAACTCCTGGAGCTCGTCCCGGCTGCGGCCCAGCTCGGCCTCAATCCGGGCTCGACCCTGCCGGGCCACGGCGTGGCGGAACGCCGCCTGGAGCGCCCGCAGCGTCGCCTCCCGGCCGGCGGCGGGCAGCGCCATGAAGTACCGGTCGTGGCCCGAGGCGGCCCGCTCGGCCGCGTCCCCGAGGGTCACCACGACGACGGTGGTCGGGACCGCGTCCAGCGCGGCGGCCGCATCGCCGGCGGCCTCCACGTGCCCGGCGTCGAGGACCAGCACCGTGGGCGCGTCGGCGTCGAGGTCGGCGGGGATCTCCGGCGCCGGCCGGACCCGGACGCCCTCGGCCTCCACTGCGCTGGCGACCCCGGCGTCGAACCGGTCGCCGTGGACGAGAACGGCGCGGTCCCCGGGCGCGGGCTTCACGGGGGCCGTCACGCGCCCGGCTCCCGGTCCGCCCGCTCGAACGCCTCGGCCGCGGCCTCGATCCGGCCCAGGGCGTCCAGGACGTCGCCCTTCAGCTGATAGAACGTCGGCCCCAGCGGTGCACCCGCCGCTTCCAGCGCCCGGATCGCGCGGATCGCTTCGTAGTGGAGCCCCGCATCCCGGTAGGCCAGCGCGGCCAGGAACAGGCCGTCCCCGGCGGGGTCGAGACCCGCGTCGATGAGCGCGTCCAGCCCGGCCTGGACGGCGGCCACGTCCTCCGGGCCCGCGACAGTGAACCGCTGGGGCGGTGCGACCCGACCCACCGGGCTGCCGACAGTCCACACGTACGTCGCGCCCGGAACCAGCGCCGGCTCGTCCGCCGGGTACGTCCAGGTGGTGTCCGACCCGGCAGAGTAGCGGACCGGTGCGGGTGCGTCGGTCCCCTCCCGCTGGAGCTGGACGATGTACGCGTCGGCGTCCCCGACCCGGAACCAGGTGAAGGTGGGCCGGACGTCCAGCACCTTGATCCCGTTCCGCGGCGCGATCGGCGCGGGTGCACCGGCGATCGGTCGGATCATCCCCTGCCGGTTCGGCTGGGTCCGGGCGTCGGTCGTGGCGACCTGGCCCAGTGTCCGGACCGTGCTCGCGAACAGACCGCTGGCCTCCGCGGCTCCCACGGCCTCGATGGTTACGGGCGCCGCGGCCTTCACCAGCCGGCCGGTCCGGTACAGCACCACCGCCTCCCCACCCTCGGCCACCACCACCCGGTCACCGGGGACCAGCTGCAGCCCGACGGCCCCGGGCACGGCGGCGGCCGTGGTGTCTGCCGGCTCGACCGTGACCCCGCCCTGCAGCTTGACCAGCAGCGCTACCGGCTCCTGCTGGACCGCAGCCACGGCGACCGCCGCCGTCGCGGCCAGCGCCACCGCCACCGCTCCCGTCCGCGTCCACGACACTACGTCCATTGGCCCGCCCCCCCTGCTCACTTGACCTGCCTGCGCTCCACGCCGTCCCACTCCGCGGGCGGCGGGTCGGCCATGTAGGCCTCGCACCGGTTGATATAGATCAGCGACGCCCGGTCGCTGCCGTCGACCTCCGCCGCGGCCAGGAAATACTGCTTCGCCAGCTCGAAATCCCGGGCCCGGTACGCCGCGATCCCCTTCTCGAACTGCTCGATCAGCTCCGCCCGGTCGCCCAGCTCCTCGCCGCTCAGCGCGACCAGCTCGTAGACCGGCACCGGCTCGTCCTTGCCGTACACGGCGAGCAGCTCCAGCTCCCGGGTGACGATCGCGTCGCCGGCGGCGTCACGCGTGCCGTCGGCGATCATCACGTCCACGCCGTAGGTCTTGCACGCGGGCTCGAGCCGCGCGGCCAGGTTCACCGCGTCGCCCAGCGCCGTGTAGTCGAACCGCTTCTCGCCCCCGATATTCCCCACGACCGGGAACCCGGTGTTGATCCCGACCCGCATCGCCAGGCGCGGGAGCCCGTCCCTGGCCCAGCGCTCGTTCAGCTGGTCCAGCCGCCGCTGCATCCGGAGCGCCGTCCGGCAGGCGCGGGCGGCGTGCCCCGGGAGCGGGGCGGGCGCGCCGTACATGGCCATGATGGCGTCGCCGATGTACTTGTCCAGCGTGCCGCCCTCGCTCAGGACGATGTCCGCCATCTCGTCCAGGTACCGGTTCAGGAACGCGACCAGCGCGTCGGGCTCCATGTGCTCGGAGATGGACGTGAACCCGGCGATGTCGGTGAACAGGATGGTGAGCTCCCGCTTCTCGCCGCCCAGCTTGAGGCGGGAGGGGTCGGCCACCAGCTCGTCCACCACCACGGGCGACAGGTACTTCGAGAACGCGCCCCGGATCCGCCGCTTGTCGCGGCCCTCCACCACCGAGATGTAGCTCGTGGAGCCCAGGAACGCGAAGCCGAGCGCCAGCGCCGGCCCGACCACCGGGATGTGCAGGTACATGGCATCGAACGCGACCCAGGCGGTGATGGCGTGGGCCACGAACAGCCCGATGGCCGCCACACCGCCCAAGGTGGCGCCCTCCCGGAAGGTGAGCCCCGCGGTGATGCCGGCCAGGATGAGGAGAAGAAAGAACGCCCGGACACCGCCCAGCGGCCGCACGAACCGGCCGGTGAGCAGGTCGTGGAGCGCGTTGGCGTGGACCTCCGTGCCGTACATCCAGCCGTAGATCTTGCCGGCCTCGTCGGGCGCGTCGTAGAACGGCGTCCGGAACCGCTCCTGCGGGTGGAATCCGCTGCCCGCGACCACGATGTTGTCGCGGAACCCGTAGAAGTCGGAGACCAGGTCGGGGTCCAGCGCCACGAGGTCGCGCAGCAGCGTCACGGCCTCGGACGCGAAGGCGAGGAACGCGCCGGTCCCGGCCTCGGCGCCCGTGCCGGTGACCCGACCCCCGGCGCCCACGTCGACCCGGGCGGGGCGGCTCGGCGGCCCTGCGAACAGGATCCGCATGTTGTGGACGGGCACGTCGTCCTTCAACGTCGCGAACTCGGCGGGCAGCCCCGGCAGGTCCAGGTACCCTTTCTCCGGGATCGACGCCATGAGGGAGTCGATGTCCAGCCCCTCGGCCTGCGCGTACGTGGCGAGCGCCAGCCCCGGGACCAGCCCCCGGTTGATCGTGCGGGTGAACAGCGTCGCGTCGGTAACCACGTCGAAGGCCGTGGGGATCTCCGCGTAGCCGACGCCGGCGGCCACGTCCGCGAAGTAGGGGTCTGGCGGGTTGGCCACCCACCCGGAGTCGGTCTGGGTCAACGGCGCGGCGAGGACCACGTTCCCGGCCTTTGCGATGGCGGCCCGGAGCCGCTGGTCGCCGCCGCCCACGGGATCCAGCTCGGGGTAGCGTCGCTCGAGGTATACGTCCAGCGAGATGGCGTCGGCGCCGAACCCCGCGGCCACGTCGATGATGTCGGCCAGCACGCCCCGCGGGAACGGGCTGATGTACGGCGCGCTCTCCGCGCTCTCCTCGTCCAGGAGCACGAGCCGGATGCGGCTCGAGTCCCTCGGATACGTGGCGACCGACCGCTGCCGCCACGCCAGCGTTCGGTCCTCGGCCTGCCCGAAGATGGGGTCGAAGAACTGGAGGTGGGTCAGGCCGTAGGCCAGCACCGTGGCCACCAGCGCGATGACGCCCGCGACAGCCCGCCTGCGCTCCATTCGGCGGCCCCCTTCCCGTCCCTACCGTCCGATCTCGTAGACGATGGCGGCCGTGCCCCAGCTCGTCACCGGGATGGCGTCGCTCCCGTCGATGGGCCCGGGGCCGGCGGCCCGGCGGAGCGCCTGCCAGACGCCCTCGGCCTCCTCGGCCTCGGCGCCCTGTGCGAACGAGAGCGCCATAGGGCGCTCCGTGACGAACGCGCGGACCACGCCCCGGCCGGCCGGCTCGATGGCCTGGAACTCCAGGTCCATCTGCGGCGACGGGAACTCGGTGGTCTCGCCGGCCTCGACCCGGTTCTCCGTCGCGTACTCGTTCGGGAAGATGACGCTGACCGTCCCGTCCGGGGCCAGGTCCACGATGGTCAGGAAGCCGTCCTGCTCCGACGTGACACGGAACGCGATCGGGTCGCCCAGCTCGAAGCGGCTGCCGCCGCCCCGGAAGGCGAAGTCCAGCACGAACGGCCGGGCCGGGTTCTCGAGCTCCGTGAGCTGGTACTGCCCGAACTCCCGACGGAGCAGCTCCGCGAGCGCCTCCGCCCCGGCCGACGCCGGCACGGAGTCGCGGGGGAACCCGTCCAGGCCCAGGACCACCCGGTGCCCGCTCCGCGGCCGGATCAGGAGGTGGGCGAACGCCGTGGGCTCGGTCACCAGCGCCAGCGACGGGACGTCGTCCAGCGCGTCCCGGAGCGTCGCCCGCTCGGCCGGCTCCAGCTCCGTGACGCTCACCCGGAGCGCGGCGCCCGGATAGCGGTAAGCGACGAGGCGGGCCCGGTCGTTCGGGCTCTCACCGGCCCCCGCCCCGGCCGCGCCGCGCCCGCCACCGGCGACGACCCGGGCCACGGCCCGGTCCCGGCCCACGTCCACGACCTCCAGCAACGCGTCGTCGGTCGCGTACACCGACCCGGTCGTCACGTCCGCGCGGGTCCCGCCGGCCAGGATCACGCGGTCGTCCCCTACGACCTGGAGGATGCGAATCGTGCCCGTGGCACCGGGCGCCAACGCGTCGGCGCCCTCGATCCAGAAGAGGGGACGGTCCTTGAGCGGCTCGTCCCCGATGGCCGGCTGCTGGCGGAACCGCTGCCGGGCCATCGCCCTGCGCGTCTCCTCGAACAGCTGTTCGTACGTGGCCTCCTCCGGGGCGGCCCAGAGGTTCCGGACGAACGGCGTGGTGAACGCACCGCCGTACGTGGTCCCGGTCCCGTCGGCGAACGCCGCGTCGATGGCCACCTCGTCGGCCTGGGCGGCGGCGATCTCCAGCATCGCCGGGCCCGGGTCCTCGGCGCTGCCCGCGGGCGCGGCCGCCGCCTCCGTCGGCCGCGCGATGTCCCGGCGCACGTCCCGGCCCAGCGACCGGGGCCGCGAGAACGGTGTCACCGCCCGGGTGCTGCTCCGGGCGTGGCACTTGTC
Organism: Longimicrobiales bacterium; assembly: GCA_033722595.1. GTDB lineage: Bacteria > Gemmatimonadota > Gemmatimonadetes > Longimicrobiales > RSA9 > JAWVYT01. The sequence continues at coordinate 615 of JAWVYT010000167.1, read as the reverse complement.
CCACACCACGACCACGTTGTCCGTGGGCAGCGCGCCGAGCCAGGCGCCGATCTCGTCATCCAGGATGTCCCGGTCGGTGCTGCCCCGGGTCACGTCGGCCGGACAGACCGTCTCGTCGAGGCCGTCCGGCTCGTCGCCGTTCAGGTCCCACGCCTGGGAGCCGTGGCCGGCGAAGTAGAACCACACCAGGTCGCCGGACCGGGCCACGGACGGCAGCCACTCGGTCAGCTCCCGCTCGATCCGGTCCCGGGTCGCGTCGCCATCGAGCACCAGCTTCACCCGGTCCGGAGCGAAGCCCCACTTGTTGACCAGGACGTCGGCCATGGCCCGGGCGTCGTTCGCCGCGCCCGGAAGGTCGCCCCCGATCTCGTCGCCGAAATGGGTGTAGTCGCTGATACCGACGACCACGGCCCACCGGGCCGGCGCCGTCCGCTCGGGTGGGCCGAACCCGACGAGCAGCGCCACCGTCGCCGGGACCAGGAGGTGGCGGCCGCTCACGACTCGCCCCCCGTGACCAGGAGCTCCTCGCCCTCGGCGGCCACGCCGAGCGCGAGATCGGAGCCCCGCCGGTCCACGGCCTCGCGCATCGTGTCGAGGATGCCCAACAGCTCGGCG
>JAWVYT010000166.1:0-5689 GCA_033722595.1 Longimicrobiales bacterium | reverse complement strand
GCCGGCTCCGTCCGCTCCCGGTCCCGGCCGCGCACCCGGGGCGACTCCGGCAGGAAGAAGATCGCGGCCACACCGTTCACGGCCGAGAGCGCGGCCGCGATGAATCCCGGGACGGCATACCCGAACTCGCTGAAGTACCCGCCAATGGCCGGCCCGATGAGGATCCCCAGCCCCGAAGCGGCGCCGAGCATGCCCATCCCGTGGGCCCGGTCCTCCGGTCCGGTGGTGTCGGCCACGTACGCCTGCGCCACCGAGATCGTGCCCCCGGCGGCGCCCGCCGCGATCCGGGAGAGGAAGAGCATGAGCAGCGATGTCGCCAGCCCGAAGATCAGGTAGGAGACGGCGGACGCGAACAGTCCGGCGAGGATGAAGGGCCGCCGCCCCAGGTGGTCCGAAACCTTCCCCCAGATGGGGACGGCCACGAACTGCATCGCCGAGAACGACGCGATCAGGAGGGTCACCTCCAGCGGCGAGGCGCCGAACTCCTCGGCGTAGTACGGCAGGAGCGGCAGGACGATGCCGAACCCGATCATGTCGACCAGGACCGTGGCGAAGAGGATCGCCAGTCGGGAGGTGTTCAGCATTCGGTGCGCGCGGCGCGTCTCCCTCTGTTCTTGTACGGGCCCGGCTCCCCGCCTAGATTAGCGGTGCACGCGGGCGCCGTCGGGTGCCCGTTCCAGCCATTCGCGAGACCTCCGGATGTCCTTTCGTACCAGCACGAGCCCGGATTTCCAGGAACGCTACGATGTCCTGCTGGACATCGGGCGCGTCCTCACGGCCACACTGTCGCCCGAGTCGCTGTATCGCACGATCTACGAGCAGGCCAGTCGTGTGCTGGAGACCACCGGCTTCTTCATCTCCCTCTACGACGAGGAGAAGGACCGGGCCACAGTGGTGTTCTACGCCGATCGGGGCGAGGTCGAGAGGCCGGGCGTAACCTACCGGGGCTCCGAGAGCCGCGCCATCCGCGAGGGCCGGGCCATCATGGAGGACATCCTGCACCCGGACCGCGCGGTCATGCTGCTGGGGCCGGAGAGCGACGAGGAGATCACCCGGTCGGTCATCGCCGCACCCCTGCTCCGGGAGGACGAGGTCATCGGCGTTCTGAGCGCACAGAGCTACAAGCCGGAGGCCTACACGGAGTCGGACCTGGAGTTGCTGGAGGGGATCGCCGGGCTCGCGGCCGTGGCCATCGCCAACGCCCGGGCCGTGAGCGAGATCCAGCGACAGCGCCGGGAATCGGAGCGGATGGAGGAGATCAGCCGCGTCCTGACGGCGTCGCTGGACCTCGGCCACGTACTCGAGCGGATCGTCGAGGCCACCCGGGAGCTGGCGGAAGCCGATGGCGCCGGCGTGTGGCTCCTCCGGGATGACGGCCGCGCCGAGATCGCACGGACCGCCGGCGAGCTGGCGCTCCCCGTCGGGAGCCGGGTGGACGTGCCGCCGGGCCTCCGGAGCCGGCTGCAGGACGGGCTGCCCGTCGTGATTCACCATGGGGAGTCCACGGACGAGATCCCACCCGAGCTGCTGGACATGCTGGAAGCCGAGTCGGCGATCGGCGTCCCGCTCGTGGTCGAGGACGAGCTCATCGGGGCCCTCTCCGTGAGCCACATGACCGGCCGGGTCTACCAGCCCGTCGAGATCCGGCTACTGGAGCGGTTCGCGAACAGCGCCGCCGTCGCCGTGGCCAACGCCCGGCTCCACGACCGGCTCCGGACGCTGTCGCTGACCGACCCGCTCACGTCGCTGCCCAACCGGCGGCAGATGGACATCTTCCTGCACCGAGAGTTCGCCGCTGCCGAGCGGGGCCGGGGGCTCACGGTCATCCTCTTCGACCTGGACGACTTCAAGGTCTACAACGACACCGAGGGGCATCAGGCCGGCGACGCCGTGCTGCGCCGATTCGGCCAGATCCTGAACTCCGAGACGCGCGCCATGAACCTCGCCGCACGGTACGGCGGCGACGAGTTCATCTGCATCCTCTCGGAGACCGGGGGCGAGGGCGGCGACGCGCTCATCGGCCGTGTCCTCGATCAGGTCCGCGGCGACCCCGAGATGGGTGGCGTGACCGTGAGCGCCGGGCTGGCCGGCCACAGGCCGGGGATGACGTCGCCCGCCGAGCTGATCCGCGCGGCCGACGAGGACCTGTACCGGAAGAAGGCCGCGCGACGCAGCCGGAGCGGCTGACAGGCTGTCCCATCCAGCCATGGCCCGGCCGGCGGTCGGCGGCGATCTTGATGGCATGTACACGACTACTGCACCCCGCGTCCGGGACCGGCCGGCCGCCTACGGACCCCACGAAGTCGACGCCGACCCATTCCCCGCTGCCCGGGTCCTGGACGACCTGGCCCACGCCGATGAGGCCGGGATCCCGCAGGTCCTGGCCCGGTACGCAGCGCTCCGCGCCTGGCTGATCCGTCACGACGACCCCGGCCTTGTCCGCCACGCCCGCCAGACGGCCCGGGCGTACCTGGCCCATGTGGGGCACGGGCCCGACACGCTCGGGCTCACGGGCCTGGCCGACGGCGTCCTGGACGCCGACGCGATGCGCCGGGCCGCGAGCTCTGCGCGTCGGATGGGTCACCGCGAGGGTGCGTTCGCGCTGCTCCAGGCGACGTACCTGGAGGCCCGTCACGGAGCGGACCTCGAGAGCGCATGCGGGGCTGCCAGCGAGATCGCCGGGCTCCTCCGGGCGGAGGGTCTCGACGGCGCCGAGCTCTGGGCCCGTCGATCGGCCCGGCTGTCGGTCCGGCTGCGGAGACGGCCGGACGGCTGATGCCGTCCTTCACTGCGGAGGAGCGTCGGGTCCTGGCCGCGGCGCTGGCCGGTGGCGCGCCGCTGGAATGCCCGGCGTGCGGCGGCGACCTGAGCCGTCGGGAGGTGTCCCGGCCCCGGGAGGTCTCCTACGTCCGCCACCGCGTCTGGCTCCTCTGTCCCGAGTGCCACCGGAGCGGCGCCATCGACCTGCCCCCCGATCCGACCGGCCCGTCCTTTTGACATCCGGCCGGTGACTGCGGATTTTTCGGGTCCACATCCATTCCGCGGGTCACACCATGCCGAAACGCACCGAAGCGGGCCTCCCCGTCCTCCGCATGCGGCCGATCCCCAAGGGCCGTGCCCTCGACCTCGACGCACGGGAGGAGATCCGGACGCTCCTCGGTGATGCGCCCCGGAGGCGGGACCTCCTGATCGAGCACCTCCACCGGATCCAGGACGCGTACGGCCACGTCTCGGACCTGCACCTGCTGGCGCTGGCCGATGTGCTCGACCTGGCGGCCGCCGAGGTCTACGAGGTGGCCACCTTCTACCACCACTTCGATGTGGTGAAGGACGGCGCCACGGCGCCGCCGGAGCTGACGATCCGCGTGTGCGACTCGCTCGCGTGCGGGATGGCCGGCGCCGGAGACCTGCTCGACGCCCTGAAAGAGCGCCTCGGGGACCGGGTCCGCGTGGTACCGGCGCCGTGCGTAGGGCGGTGCGAGCGGGCGCCGGCCGCCTTCGTGGCGCAGCGCATGGTGGGTGAAGCGACCGTGGAGAAGGTGGAGGGCGTGGTCGTCGAGGACGCCACCGCGCCGGAGGTACCGGCGTACCGGCGCTACGGCGACTATCGGGCCGCGGGCGGATACGAGCCGCTGGTGTCGTGCGTGGCCGGCGAGCGCACCCCGGAAGAGGTCATCGAGACGCTGGACGCGTCGAAGCTGAAGGGGCTCGGCGGGGCCGGATTCCCGGCGGCGAGGAAATGGAGGTTCGTCCGGGACGAGCCGGGGCCGCGGGCGGTCGTCGTGAACGCCGACGAGGGCGAGCCCGGCACGTTCAAAGACCGCCACATCATGGAGACGGATCCCCACCGGATGCTGGAGGGGACGCTCATTGCCGCGTGGGCCGTCGACGCCGACGTCGTCTACATCTACCTGCGGGACGAGTACCCCCACGTCCGGGCGATCATGGAGGAGGCGCTGGCCGCGCTCCGGGGCGACCCGCCGTGCGAGCTCCCGGAGCTCGTGCTGCGACGCGGGGCGGGCGCCTACATCTGCGGCGAGGAGACGGCGCTCATCGAATCGCTGGAGGGGAAGCGCGGCGAACCGAGGCTCCGACCGCCCTTCCCCGCCCAGAACGGCGTCTTCGGCCGACCGACGCTGGTCCACAACGTGGAGACGCTCTACTGGATCCCGGCGATCCTGGAGAACGGACCGGAGTGGTTCGCCGGGGCCGGGAAGGAGGGGCACCCGGGCCAGCGCTTCTTCTCGGTGAGCGGCCGGGTCCAACATCCGGGCGTCTACCTGGCGCCGAACGGCGTGACGGCCCGCGAGCTCATCGACGACTACGCGGGCGGCATGCAGGACGGCCACACCTTCTACGGCTACCTCCCGGGCGGCGCGTCCGGCGGGATCCTCCCGGCGGGGCTCGGCGACCTCCCGCTCGACTTCGGCGGTGAGCTGGCGGAGCACGGCTGCTTCGTCGGCTCCGGCGCCGTCATGGTGCTCTCGGACGCCGACCGGGCCCGGGACGCCGCGCTAAACGTCATGCGCTTCTTCGCCCACGAGTCGTGCGGGAAGTGTACGCCGTGCCGGGTGGGCACGGCCAAGGCGGTCGCCCTGATGGAGCGGGACCGATGGGATGCCGGGCTGCTCGAGGAGCTGGGCACGGCCATGGCCGACGCCTCCATCTGCGGGCTCGGCCAGGCGGCGCCCAACGTGGTACGAAGGACACTGGAGCACTTCGCCGAGGAGCTCGAGGCATGAGCGAGTACGGGACGGGCTATGGACGGGGGAGCGGCGACATCGAGGGCACGGTCCGGTTCACGCTGGACGGTCAGGACGTCGGGGCCCGACCGGGCGAGACCATCCTCCAGGCCGCAGAACGGCACGGCGTCGAGATCCCCCACCTCTGTTATACGGAAGGGATGCGCATTGATGGCAACTGCCGGGCGTGCGTGGTGGAAATCGAGGGCGAGCGGGTGCTGGCGCCGGCGTGCTACCGGGAGCCGGGCGATGGGATGGTCGTTCACACGCGGAGCGACCGTGCGCGGACATCCCAGCGGATGGTGCTGGAGCTGCTCACGTGCGACATGCCGGAACCGACCTACCGGGCGGACTCCGAGCTCCGGGAGTGGGCCGATCGGCTGGAGGTGACGAACGGCCGGTTCCCGAAACGGTCGCAGCCCGAGCCGGACCGGTCGCACGCCGGGATGACCGTGCGGCTCGACGCGTGCATCCAGTGCACCCGGTGTGTCCGTGCCTGCCGCGAGGTCCAGGTGAACGACGTCATCGGCTACGCGCACCGGGGCGCCGACGCGAAGATCGTGTTCGATTTCGATGACCCCATGGGCGAGAGCACGTGCGTGGCGTGCGGCGAGTGCGTCCAGGCGTGTCCCACGGGAGCGCTGATGCCGAAATCGCTCCCCGGGACCGACGCCGTGCTCTTCCCGGCCCTCGACCGCTACGCGCCGCCGGAGCCGGCCGCGACGGGCGGCGGCGAGAGCGGGAACGGGGGAGGCGACGGGGCCGTACGCAGTGTGCCGTCGCTGTGCCCGTATTGCGGCGTGGGGTGCCAGGTCACGTACCACGAGCGGGACGGCCGGATCACCCACACCACCGGCCGGGACGGCCCGGCGAACCTGGGTCGGCTGTGCGTGAAGGGCCGGTTCGGGTTCGACTACGTCCACAACCGCCAGCGGCTGACGAAGCCG
>JAWVYT010000165.1:0-5739 GCA_033722595.1 Longimicrobiales bacterium | reverse complement strand
CGGGTTCGAGTATCGAATCAGGAGGCACACCCGATGATATTGCGAGAGTTTTTCGATAAGGACGTGGTCGACCTCGACCTCGAGGGCGAGACGAAGGACGAGATCCTGAAGGAGCTGATTGCGCTGCTGGAGCTGGATGAGAAGAGCGAAGGGATCCTCTTCAAGATGCTGAAGCGGCGGGAGAACCTCGGCTCCACGGGGATCGGCCGGGGGATCGCCATCCCCCACTGCCGGTCGCTGGTGGTGAACCGGCTCCGGATCGCGTTCGGCCGCAAGAAGGATGGGATCGACTTCAACGCCATCGACGACCAGCCGGTGAATCACCTGTTCCTGATCGTGGCCCCGCCGCTGGAGGTCAGCAACCAGTACCTCCCGGTGCTGGGCAAGATCGCTCAGTTCGCGAAGGAGGAGGACGTGCCGGAGCGTCTCGCCGCCCTGGATGACGCGGACGAGTTCCTCGCACTCCTCGAAGAAAAGTCGATATAGCCGTGGCCATGAACGAACAGCTCGAGATCCTGCTCCAGATCCAGGACCTGAAATCGAAGCGGAAGGACCTCCAGGAGGTGGACGCCGCGGCGAAAGTCCAGGAAGAGGAGTTCCATCTCGATATCGAGGAGGCGACGGCCCAGCTGGACGCCAAGATCGAGGAGGTGGTGGACGAGCTGGAGCCCACCGTCCGGTCCCGGTACCGGCGGCTGGACAAGGGGCTGGACCGGGTGGTCGTGCCCGCGATCAACGGGATGTGCTACGGCTGCTTCGTGGCGGTCCCCACGGCCGTCGCCACCGACCCGGAGGAGCGGCAGAAGCTCCAGAACTGCGCCCACTGCGGCCGGTTCCTCTACTTCGTGGACTAGCCGACCGGGGCAAAAAAGCGGGCGCCGCTCCCCTTCGTGAGGGGCGGCGCCCGTTCGGGCGTCGACGGCTGCGGACCGGCTACTTGGCGACGATCATCTTCATGATCTGCCGGCGACCGTTCACGATCATCTGCAGGTAGTACATGCCGGACGCGACCTGGCGGCCGTTTTGGTCGAGGCCGTCCCAGAACGCTTCCTTGCGGCCTGGCGTGTAGTATTCGAGCCCGTTAACCAGAACTCCGTTCCCGTCGGGGTGTCCCAGCGCCGTCGGGTGGGCTACGAACTGCTGCAGCACATTGAAGATCCGAATCGTCACCACCACCTGCTGCGTCTCCCCCTGGGCATTCTCGAAGAGGTCCGGGGTGAGCACGAACGGAATCCGCGTGGTGGGGTTGAACGGATTCGGGTAGTTCTGCAGAAGCTCGAAGCCGGAATCACTGGTGCGGGGCGACGCGTCGTTTCCTGGATCCTGAGCCAACACCGGTGCCGGCATGAAGGCGAGGATCGTCAGGAAGATGACGCCGATATGAGAGCGGCGTCTCATGGTCTCCTCCGCACGATCCAGCTGTGCAGTAGCCGATTGGTCGATAGGCCTCCAGTACAACCGGAACCTGGCGAAAAGTGGTCAATTCCAAGGTAGGCGACCACCCCGCAGGGGTCAAGAGCGGGCCGGCGCCCGCTCGTCCGTCGAACCCTGCTCGGGGACCGTCCTCCCTTCCCCCGACCGGACCGTGACCCCGGTCCGGTCGAAGTACTCGAGGACGGGGATGAGGTGGCGGCGGGAGATCCCGAGGATGTCCCGGAATTCGCCGGGCGAGAGGCCGGCCCGCCCGCCGAGCTCGGTCCGGACCCGGCGGATGGCGTCCGCCATGATGTCGGCGTCGACATAGTAATCGTGCTCGACCCGGACCAGGTCGCCTTCGGCCTCCATGAGGCGGACCAGGTCGTCGAGGCGCTGCGGATCCAGCCCGAGCTCGGCCCCGACCTCGTCCAGGCGCGGGGCGTCGAGTCCGTTGGCCAGGCGGGCGCGGATGGCGTCGCGGGCCTCGGTATCCTCGGCGGTGGGCGACGGCGCGAACCCCGGTCGGGCCAGTCGTCCCCGTCGCATGGCGAGGACCCCGTCCCGGACGAGGCCCTCCAGCGCGGCGTCCACGAGCGCCTCGTGTGCGACCTCCGCGCCGGTGCGCCGCACCGCCTCGGGGTCCGCCCCCGGCTGGAGCGGCCGCTCCCGATGGTGCGCGTCGACCGCCCCCAGCACCCGCTGCCGGAGCGCGGCGACGGCCTCGGCGCCGAATACACGGTCGCCGACGCGCACGACCTCGAGCGCGACCAGGGCGTCGGCGACCGCGTCCGGCGGGGCGCCGGTGTCCACGGGCAGCCGGTCCCCGGCGACTCCATCGCCGCCCCCCGCCCGGACGCGGGCCGCGACCGCCGCGGTCGGGTCGTCGCCCAGCAGCGCCATGAACCGCTCCAGGTCCCCGGTCTCCAGCCGCGCCCGCTTCGGCGCCGCGGGCTCGATGACGACCCCGCCCCCGATGGTGGTCACGGGCGAGTAGGAGCGGACCACGAACCGGTCCCGGCCGCGCGCCACGAGCGGCGTCTCGAGACGGAGCTGGACGAGCCCCTGTTCGCCAGGCTCCAGGGCGTCGTCCTCCAGCAGGACCGTCCGGGCCATGACCTCCGCGGTACCCAGGTGGACCCGGACCCGCTGCCAGGGCTCGATCCGCCAGCCGCGGCCGGCCAGGACGCGGAGCGACGCCGTCAGTCGCGATGACGCGGCCCAACCCGCGTCGCCGACCACGGTCTCCCCGCGCGCCACCTCGGCGCGGTCGACCCCCGCCAGGGCGATGGCGGCCCGCTGGCCCGCCTCGATGGCGTCGACGTCCTCGCCGTGCACTTGTAGCCCCCGGACCCTCGCCTCCCGGCCGCCGGGCAGGAGCCGGACCGCGGCGCCCTCCCGGAGCCGTCCGGACCAGACGGTCCCGGTGACGACCGTGCCGGTCCCCCGGACCGTGAACGTCCGGTCCACGGGCAGGCGGAAGAGGTCCGCCGGCCGGCCCCGGGTCTCGGCGAACACCTCTCCGATAGCCTGCCGGACCGCTTCCACACCGGCCCCCGTGGTCGCGGAGGTGGCGATCACGGGCGCGTCGGCGAAGGCGGTCCCGGCCAGGAAGTCGGCCACATCCTCGCGGACGAGGCCGAGCCAGTCGTCGTCCACGAGGTCCGCCTTGGTGAGGGCGACGACGGCCTGGTCCACCTCGAGGAGCCCGGCGATGGCCACGTGCTCCCGGGTCTGCGGCATGACACCCTCATCGGCGGCCACCACGAGGAGCAGGACATCGATTCCGGTGGCCCCGGCGAGCATGTTCCGGATGAAGTCTTCGTGACCGGGGACATCCACCACCCCGAGGGTCCCGGCGGGCGTCTCGAGCTTCGTGAACCCGAGGTCGATGCTGATCCCGCGCTCCTTCTCCTCCGGGAGCCGGTCGGTGTGCTCGCCCGTGAGCGCGCCGATCAGCGCGGTCTTGCCGTGGTCGATGTGCCCGGCCGTCCCGACGATCCCCCTCACGACTCCCCGACCTGCTCCGCGAGGAACTCCAGCGACCGCAGCGACCCGGCGTCCACCAGGTGGTAGCCCAGGAAGCGGGCCAGGAGCTGCCAGTGTGCGGCGGTCCGATCCAGGTCGGGCGTCTCCCCCGCCAGGAGTCGCTCCAGGTCCGCCCGGGCGTCCGCCGGCACGACCCTCCCACCCCCACCGCCGCCCCCGCACTCGCCGCACAGCAGGCCGCCGGCGCCGTAGTCGAAGAAGAGGTCGCCGGCCGGGAGCGGCCCCGCGCAGTGGACGCAGCGGTGCACGCCCGGCGCGAACCCGAGCGCCGACACGAGCCCCCACGCGTGCGCCAGGGCGATGGCTTCCACCCTGGGTGTCGGAGCCCGCTCCAGCTCCGTCAGCGCCGCCCGGACCCTGTGGAAGATCTCCGGCGCCGCCTGCTCGCTGGCGGTCCGGAGCACGATCTCGGCCAGGAGCGATGCGGCCCCGAACCGGACCAGGTCCTGTCCCAGCGCCTGCCGCGGATGGTTCAGCTCGAACTCCCGGAGCGTATGGAGGTCCCGGTTCTCCTTGAGGTAGAACGTCGCCGCCCCGTCGGTGAACGGCTCCAGCACGCCGCCGAACCGGCTCTTCGCGCGTCGCGCGCCCTTGGCGATGACCGACTGGACGCCGTGCCCGGCGGTCAGGAGGCGGAGGATCTTGCTCGTCTCGCTGTACGGGAAGGCCTGTAGTACCGTGGCGTCGACGGTGACCAGCGGCATGTCAGCCCTGGGGCGCCAGCTGCTCCTTCAGCCGGTCGCGCTGGTCCTCCAGCCGCGCCCGCTCGTCCGCGTCCACCGCGTCGACCTCGGCGAGCCGGTTCTCGATCCCCGCGATCTCGATCACGGCGTCGCGGGTGCGCCGCTCCCGGTACCGGGGCGCGGTGAACACGAAGATGGCCGCCGCCGTGAGGGCGAGGATCGAGACGAGCCAGAGCGCCCCGGCGTCGTTCCCGGTCTGGCGAGTCACCCGGCTGGGGACCGCCTGTCCGCCCGCCGGCCCTGTCGGCCCCGTCAGCTGCGAGCCCAGGGCGCCGATCTCGGTCTCGGGGCTGACCTGAAGGACGTAGCCGGTCACGGGATCGTCCCCGGCCTGGGCGGCGGGTCCGATGTACAGGCCGTCGCGGTACCGGAGCGCGGCGAAGTAAACGGCCGAGTCCGGCGGCAGCTGGAACCCGAAGATGCCGTTGGCGTCCGTGGTATCGGTCCCGGCGATGGCGCCGCCCTGCGCCCCGACCCGGTGCAGCACGACGGTGACGTCGGCCAGCGGCTCACCGTCCGGCCCGACGGCGGCGCCCGTCAGCTGCTGGGCGGCGGCCGGGACCGTGGCGCCGGCGGCGAGGCCGGAGAGGAGGAGCGCGACGCGGGCCCGACGCAGCACCGTGCTCATCAGGGCGTGAACCGCCCGAAGTCCTCGGGGTGCAGGCGCCGGAGGTACTCCTTGAGATCCTCGGGCGGCTGCATCCCCTCGGACGCCGGCTCCTCCTCGCCGCCGAGCTCCAGCCCGTCCTCGAGCTCTTCGGGCTCGGAGATCTCGATGGACGTGTGCTCCAGCAGCTCCTCGCTGGTGAAGATCGTCGCGTCCATCCGCAGGGCGATGGCGATGGAGTCCGAGGGTCGGGCGTCGAGGCTGAAGAACTCGCCGTCGCGGGCGATGATCATCTCGGCGTAGTACGTGTTGTCCACGACCTTCGTGATGACCACGCGCTGGAGCGACCCGCCGAGCCCGGTGATGGCCGACGCCAGCAGGTCGTGGGTCAGCGGCCGGGAGAAGTTCATCCCGGCGAGCTCCATGGCGATCGCGCTGGCCTCGCCGGGCCCGATCCAGATCGGGAGCACCCGCGACCCCTCGGCCTCCTGCAGGATCACCACCGGCGTGTTGGAGTTCCGGTCCAGCCCCAGGCTCTGTACGGTGACTTCTTTCATCGGCCTCTCGCTCCGCGTCCGCGTCCCGCCTGCTACAAGTACTCCGGAACCCCGCTGGGGTTCACACGCGACGGCGTCCCCGGCTCCGCTAGGCGCCGGCCGCCGTCTTCAGCGCGTCCACCCGGTCCGTCCGTTCCCACGGGAACAGCTGGACCGTACGCCCGTCGATCTCCCGCTCCGCGGGCTCCCGCCCGAAGTGGCCGTACGCCGCTGTGGGCCGGTAGATCGGGCGGTTCAGCCCCAGCATCTCGATGATCCGTCGGGGCCGGAAGTCGAACACGTCCCGGACCGCCCGCGCGATCCCCTCATCGTCGAGGGCTCCCGTCCCGAAGCTGTCCACGTGGATCGAGACCGGCTCCACCACGCCGAT
>JAWVYT010000164.1:0-5782 GCA_033722595.1 Longimicrobiales bacterium | reverse complement strand
GGGGCCCGCGGCCATGAGCGGGTCCAGACCGATGAGGAACAGGACGGCGGGGCGGTCCCGGCCGGCCACGGCGGAGGCGACGGAGTCGAGACCCGCCTCGACCTCGCCGATGACGGCCGAGGCGGCGCTGTCCAGTGCCATCAGCGTGCCCAGGTCCCGGGCGGTCCGCAGCCCCTCCTCGATGGTCTCGGAGGGGGCGGCGTAGACCGGGACCCCCAGACTCTCCAGCTGCGCCACCAGCGACCGGCTGGGGGCGTCGGGCCAGGCCACCACCAGGTCGGGGTTCCGGGCGGCGAGCCACTCCACGCTCGGCGTCAGCCCCCCACCGACAGACGGCAGGTCCGCTACGGCCGGGTGATCGTCGTAGTCGGTGCGGGCGACGAGACGATCCTCGGCCTCCATGGCGATGACCCACTCGTTCACCGATGGCATCATCGAGACCAGGCGGTCGGCGGGCGCCGGCAGCGTGACCGTTCGGCCCGCGCCGTCGGTCACCGTGATCGGTCGGGACGGGAGCGGGTCCGCGTCGGCCGCGTCGGCCGGGAGGCGGTCGGAGACGGCTCGCGGCCCGTCCTCCCCGCAGCCGGCCAGGAGGGGAAGCGTCACGGCCATCAGGATGGACATCGCGCACAGGGACGCGGATCCCGGATTCGGAGCGGCGCCGGCTGTCGCCCGGGTATGGAGTGGATACATGTTCGGCCCGTCTCCCTCTACGGGGGACACGGGCCGCAGGCGATCCTCGCCGGGGGATCGACTCGCCGCATCCCCTCGCCCTCGAAGGGTGGATTCATGCGGGCGCGAGCGGGGTCGGTCTCCTGGCTCGAGGCAGCACCGCTCGCCTTCCCAGGGCACCCTTTCGGGCGCGCCCAGTGGCCTCCATGAGCGGGCCGGGCCGGACGACCGCCGCGGGGCGGAGTCCGGGCCTCACTACAGTGGCGGGGCCGCGCCGGATTCACACCGGCTTCCGTTGGACCCCGTTCGCGTTGATGTGGAGGAGAAGGTACGGGCGGCGCGGGCCGGCGGTCAACCGAGCCGCCGGGCGCCCGGCAGGGGAGCCCGGGTCGTGCTACCGGCCGCCGCCCCCGGTGTCCCGTGGGAGCGTATCGCGTCGTACGCGCGGCGTCTCGCCGGGGTTCGACAGCTGGATGGTGGGCTCCGGGATCGCGTCCAGGTCGGGCATCGACTGGGGCTGCGGGCGCCGAGCCGGTCGGGGCGCGGGCTCCCCGTTCCCCGGTGCGTCGGTGGTATCCGGCGTGACGGTCGCGGTCCTGGGGTCGCAGCGCTGCTCGAAGATGGCGCGCCAGCTGCCGTCCTCCAGGCCGACCGCCCGGAACCAGGAGGTGCTGGTCCCGAAGATCTCGAGGAGGATCTCTACGGCGCCATCCCGGTCCCAGTCCAGGAAATCGATGACCCGGGGCGCGGCCTTGCCGTCCGAGGCGTACTCACTGAACCCGACGAACGCCGGCTCGTAGCCGGACTGTCCACGGGGTGTGAAGACCACGAAGAGCGCCGCGCCCTCATCGTCGCCGCCGAGGCCCATGCTGTCGTCGACCAGGTAGGTCGCGGTGAAGCCCGGGTCGGGGCTCCCCGTCAACGGAAACGGCTGCAGCTGGCGTCGTGCCGTCGCCGCGCTGGGGATGTCCGCCTCGCGGGTCCGGAGCATGTCTCCGGCCAGCATGTCGCCCACGATCTCCATGCTGCGGACGGGCTGGAGATCGGCTGCGGATCGGCTCTCGGGCGCGTCGGTGGCGGGCAGGGCCAGGAACTCGGTAACGGCACCCGCGCCGCTGGCCAGCTCCATGCTCCCGGTGGCCCGGGGCAGCGGTCGGCACACGGGGTCGGACGGGATGGCCGCGGCCTCGACGGTCAGGGTGCCGACCCGCTGCCCCCGGCGGAAGAGCGCGAGCTCCGTGCCGGCATCGAGGAACGCGTCGATGAAGCGGCTCCCGAAGTCGTCGACCTCATCGCCGGGTGTGATCGGGACCAGCCCATCCTCTGTGATCTGGCCCACGGGGATGACGGTCGTCCGGGCGCTGTCCCGGTGGACGTAGAAGAGGATCGGGCCGGCGGGGAGTCCATTCGCGGGGGTTGCTTCCGTGCGCTCCCGCTCGTGCGGCGGTGGGGGCACGACGTCGAGATCGATGCCGCCCCACTCCACGTTGTCGCATGCCCCCATAGCGATTACCATGAGGAGGACCGCGAGGCGGCTGGCCACGGAGAAGGGCCGGAGACGGGTCGTTCTGGTCAGTTTCGCTCCCACCCGCGGAAGGGTAAGGACCGCCGATCACCGACGCAATGAGGGGACAGGCTGAGAGCCCGGGGATGGCCATAGAAGAAGCGGAGTTCCGTCGCGTGCTGGGGCATTTCGCCACCGGGATCGCGGTCGTGGCCGCCCGGGACGGCGCCGGTCCGCCCCGGGGCCTGACGGCCAACGCCATCGCATCGGTGTCACTGGATCCGCCGCTGGTACTGGTCTGCGTGGAGCACGGGGCCGATACCCACGATGTGATCGATGCGGCGGGCGCATTCGCCATCAGCCTGCTGGACGAGGACGGCGAAGCGCTGGCGCGCCGGTTCGCCAGCTACGACCCGTCGGAGAAATTCGACGGCGTGGCGTACACGGAGGAGGCGACGGGCGCGCCGATCCTGAATGACGCGCTCGCGTGGGTGGACTGTCGGGTCTGGGCCCGGTACGACGGGGGCGACCACACGATCTTCGTGGGGGAGGTGGTGGGCGCCGACGCGGAGGACGGGCCGCCGCTCGTCTACTTCCGGGGCGGGTACGGCCGACTGGCGCCCTGATGCCACGACCGCGGACGTGGCCCCGGAGCGTGGCGGCGACGGCCGTCGGCGTGGCACTGGGCGCGGGCGCACTGGCTGCCGGCGCCCTGCTCCTGTACGGCGGCGATGGGCTGCTCTCCAGCGCCGGTCTCCTGATCGCCTTCGCGGTGGCCGCCACCGCGGCCGGGCTCTGGGTGGGTGCGCCGGGAGGCCCGCTGCCCGGCCACCGCCGGATCATGGGGCGGTGGATGATCGCCATCGCCGCCATGGTGATCGCCTCGTTCGCGGCCACCTTCTGGCTCCGGTCTCCGTCGCTGCAGGCGAGCCCGTGGGGCCCACCGGTGGCCGTCGTCCTCCTGCTGGCGGAGCCGGCGTACGCGGTCGGCGCGCTGCTAGCGGCGCTGGAGGCCCGGCGCCGCGGTTGGCTGGGGCACCGCTGGTACGCCGCCCGCCAGGCCGGGGCCGAGTCGCCGGTCGCCGGTGTGGCGGTCCCGGCCTTGCTGGGTACGGCGCTGGGAGTCGTGCTGGCCGCGAGCTGGCTGATTCCGGCGTACCCGCCGGGGCCGCTGTTCCTGGGGCTGGCGCTGCTGTTGACACTGGCCGGGTCGCTGGAGATGGGGCTGGCCGAAGAGCCGAAGGAAGGGACCATGTCGGACCGTGTGGTGATCGTGACGGGAGTCGGGGACCGGGGCCAGGTCGGGTTCGCGGTCGCGGAGGCGTTCGTGGGCGAGGGAGCCCGGGTGGTGGTGACCGGGCGTACCGGCAAGATCGAGGACCACGCCAGGGAGCTCGGCGACGACGTGGTCGGCGTCGAGGCGGACCTGGCGGACGCCGACGGCGCCGCGAAGGTCGTGGACGCCGTCCGTGAGCGGTGGGGCCGGCTCGATGTGCTGGTCAACGTGGCCGGCGGGCTCCACGTGATGAAGTCGGTGGCCGACACGTCGCCGGAGGAGTGGCAGCGCGAGGTCGATGCGAACGTCCGGACCGCCTTCCTCATGACCCGGGCGGCGCTCCCGCTGCTCCGGGACGCGAAGGGGGCCATCATCAACTTCGCGGCCCCGTCGGGGCTCCGGGCCACCAGCGGGATGGCGGCGTACAACGCGGCGAAGGCCGGCGTGGTCGCCCTGACCCGGTCGACGGCGCTGGAGGAGAAGGAGCACGGGGTCCGGGTGAACGCCATCGCGCCGGGGATCGTGGACACGGCCCAGAACCGGGAGGAGATGGGTGGCGATGCGGTGGAGTGGGTGGAGCGTGAGGAGATCGTGAGCGCTGTCGTGTTCCTGGCCGGCGATGTCGGCTCCGGCGTGAACGGCGAGACGATCAGGGTCCAGGGTCGCCAGATCTGATGAGGCGGGACCCCGCGAGATGCTGATCGCCCACCTGGCCGACCTGCACCTGGGATACCGGGCGTACCACCGTCTGGCGCCGGGGGGCGTGAACCAGCGGGAGCGGGACGTGGCGGACGCGGTGGCGACAGCGCTCGACCAGGTCGTCGAGGCCCGGCCGGACCTGGTCCTCGTCGCCGGCGATGTCTTCCACACCGTCCGGCCGTCCAACAGCGCCATCATGGACGGGTTCCGCCAGTTCACGCGGCTCCGGGCCGGGCTGCCCGACGTGCCGGTCGTAATGATCGCCGGGAACCACGACTCGCCCCGGAGCGTGGACACGGGCAGCATCCTGCGGCTCCTGGCCGAGATCCCGGACGTCCACGTGGTAGACGACGGCGCCGAGCACGTTCGTCTCGAGCCGGTGGACGCGTCGGTCCTATGCCTCCCGCACGCCGCGCTCATGGGCGACGAGCTGCCGGACATCGCGGCCGACCCGGAGGCGGGAACCAATGTCCTGATGCTCCACGGGACGCTGTCCGGGGCAGGGATCGACGCCGAGCTGCTCCGGATGGTCGAGTATGGCGGCGCCCACCTCGACCGCTCCGACCTGGACGAGGACGCGTGGGACTACGTGGCGCTCGGCCACTACCACAACGCGCTGCGGATCGCGCCGAACATCTGGTACGCGGGCGCGACGGAGCGAACGGCCACCAACATCTGGGCCGAGGCGGACACCCGGAAGGGCTGGGTCCTGTACGACACCGAGACGCGGACCGGCGAGTTTCGGGACGTCCCGACCCGCGAGGTGGTGGACCTCCCCCGCTTCAGCGCGCGACGGGAGGGCGTCAGGGCGGAGGCCGAGGGCGGCGAAGACGCCGACGCGGAGTCGGACGTGTGGCTCACGGCCGAGGAGATCGACGCGCGGATCGAGGCCGCTGTCGAGGAGCTGCCCGGAGGCGTGGACAGCAAGATCGTCCGGCTGGTGATCACGGACATCCCCCGGGACCTGTTCCGCGAGCTGGACCACACCCGGATCCGGGAGCTGAAGGCGGAAGCGCTGCACTTCCACCTGGACGCGCGGCGGCCCGAGGTCCGGGAGCGGAGGGTCACGGAGGAGATCCGGCGGCGGACGCTGGAAGAGGAGCTGGCGGCCTTCCTGGAGGGCTGGGAGCCGACCACCCCGGGGATCGACCGGGAGCGGCTGCTCGAGGTCGGCGCGAGGTACCTGGCCGATACCGAGGACTGGCGGGAGAGTGTGCCGGAGCTGCCGTTGGAGGCGGATTCGAGTTCGAGTTCGAGTTCGATTTCGGGTTCGGATTCGAGTTCGAGTTCGATTTCGAGTTCGAGGCCGGGCTCGTCGGGTGGGCAGGGGTCGCTTCTGGAATCTGCGACGCCGGCGGGAGAGGGCTCCGTGAGAGATGGGGAGGTCGAGGTACAGGGAGAAGGAGAGGGAAAGGGAGACGGAGACGGGGGGGGCGACCCGAGTACGAATACGACCACGAGTACGACGACGTCGAAGACGTCGGAGGCGTCGTGAGACTCGACCGTCTGAAGCTCACCAACTTCCGGCAGCACGCGGACACGGAGATCGATCTCGCCTCCGGTGTCACCGGGATCATCGGGCCGAACGGCGCGGGGAAGAGCACGCTGCTGGAGGCGATCGCGTGGGCGAT
>JAWVYT010000163.1:0-5862 GCA_033722595.1 Longimicrobiales bacterium | reverse complement strand
GCCGTCCGGAATAACCTGGACATCAGCCCGTACCCGCCCATGCGGAGCATCTTCTTCAACATCGCCGTGGGGTTCTAAGATGAAGACACTCAGAGAACACAACGGTCCGGCGGGGAAGACGGGTCTGCGCATCGGCGCCGTCCTGGCGGCGGTCCTGGCCCTCACCGCCTGTGACCTCGACATCACCAACACCAACGCACCGACGGTCGAAACGCTGACGGAGAACCCGACGCGTGAGGTCCTGGCCCGTGCGGCCACCGGGATCTTCTCGGAGACCTACACCAACCGGGCTACGGAGATCGTCTTCTACGCCCTGTACGGGCGAGAGGGCTACAATCTGCTGGGGAACGACCCCCGGGAGACCAACGAGCAGATCCGCGGTCCCCAGGACCCGGCCGGACGGAACTCGGGCATCTGGCTCGGCCCGTTCAACTCCATCCGAACCATCAACACATACCTCGAGGCTCTCCCACAGGCGACCGGTCTGAGCGACGCCGAGCGGAGCGCGGCCGAAGGGATGGCCAAGACGTTCAAGGCCTGGCATATCCAGCGGCTCGCGGTCCGGACCGGCGCCTACGGGATCCCACTGGACGTGGATCGACCGATCGACGCCGAGCCCGCACCCTTCGTCTCGTTCGCCGAGGCCATGCAGGCCGCGTCCACGCTGATGGACGAGGCGTACGCGGACCTTCAGGCCGGCGGAGGGTCGTTCCCGTTCACGGTGCCGCCCGGATACACCGGCTTCGACACGCCGGCCACGTTTGCCGAGTTCAACCGCGCGCTGGCCACGAAGCTGCTGGTGCTGCGCGCCACGTTCAACGGCTGCGCGGCGTGCTGGGCCCAGGCGAACACGACGCTGAGCAGCTCGTTCGTCGACGGCGCAGGCGCCATGGGGACCGGCGTCTACTTCGCCTACGACGCCGCCGCGGGCGAGCCGTCCAACCCCATCACGGACCCGCTGGTCAGCAACCAGTACTGGGTCCACCCGTCCATCGTGTCGGGCGCACAGCTGCAGAACGACGGCGTCACGCCGGACCAGCGACTCGTCGAGAAGGTGGCCGACGCGGGCCGGTCCTGGTCGCTGGACGACCTCACGGGGACCCACAAGCCCGTGATGTACAACGGCGCGGACCCGGCCACCGCCGACCTCGGGGCTGACATCCCGTGGATCACCAACGAGGAGCTGATCCTCCTCCGGGCCGAGATCCGGTGGAATGACGGCAACCCGGGCGGTGCCATCAGCGACCTCAACCTGATCCGGACGACGGTGGGCAACCTGCCTGCGTCGGGGCTCACACCCACGAGTACCGACTCGGAATTCGTGGACGAGCTGCTGTACAACCGGCTCTACTCCCTGATGTGGACGCAGGGAACCCGGTGGATCGACGCCCGCCGCTACAACCGGCTGGGCGATCTGCCGCTGGATCGACCCGGCGATCAGGTCTTCAACCAGATGCTGGTCCCGGCCGACGAGTGCGCGGCCAGGGAGCTCCCGGCGCCCTGCGAGCCGCTGGGCTCGTAGACGGCAGCCCGGCGCTGGAACGCGTCGGAACAAGCACGCGTCCCTCCGGTCCGGAAACGGGCCGGAGGGACGCGCTTCTTTGGTCTCTCCTGCATCAGACCGTCGTAACGGGAGCGCCGGGAGATCAGCCCGGCGGCGTCCCGGAGTCTCCCCATTGGGACGAGAGACGCCACCAGGCGTCGGCCATCGCGTCGAGGTGTTCACGGTTCAGTGGCTCCAGGAAGTAGCGGCGAATCCCTGCGACGTGCGTGGGGTGCGCCTCCGCCAACCGGCCGCGGCCGGCCGGGGTCAACCCGGCGAGAGTGACTCGTCCGTCATCGGGATCCGGCATCCTCTGAACGAGGCCCTCGTCTTCCAGCCTGCTCACCAGTCGCGTCAGCCCACTCTGCGTCAGTAGAATCCGGTCGGCGAGATCCGTCATGCGTAGCTGTCCGGCCGGACTGTTCCACAACTGCCAGAGCGCATCGTACCAGGTCAGCGGCAAATCGTGGCGTTCCCGCAGCTCCGCATCCAGTCGGTGCGTCACGCGGGCGTGCGTGCTCAGGAAGCCCCCCCAGGCGGCTCCCTCGGAGCGTGTCAGACGTTCGAGCCGCGTCTTGTCTCTTGACATTTACTTGCGTGATCAAGTAACTTGTTTGCGTGCGCAAGTAAAGTAGCCCCTGTACCCGCGCCAGGAAAGAGATTGATCATGACAAAGACGCTGCTGCACCCGCTCCCCCTCCTGCTGACCGGCCTGCTGCTCGGTCCCCTGCCCGTCGGAGGGCAGGCGACGACGACGGCCGCGACCCAGGCGGCGCTCGAAGATCTCACACCGGCAAATACGGTGCTGATCTACGTCGACTTCAACACGGGTCTGGACAACGTGTTGACAACGGTTCCAGGCCCGCAATTTCGTCAGAACGTGGGCGCGTACGTCGATATCGGGACCGTGTTCGGCGACGTGCCCATCGCGTTGCTGGGCGAGGAGAACGAGTTCTACGGCCCCTTCTTCCCGGAGCTGGACCGGATCCGCGATCGCGCCCGCCATTTCCATCGGACCGCGCCCTCCGGTTACACCCCGGAAATGGCCACCTGGCTGGCGGAGGCTCGCCGGCCGAACGTCGTGATCGGCGGCATCTCTATCGACAACTGCACGCTTCACACGTCGCTGGATCTGCTCCGGAACGGGTACCGGGTGTACGTGCTTACTGACGTCTCCCCGACCAACAACCCGAAAGCGTACGAAGCCGCGTTCACCCGGCTGGTGCAGGCGGGCGCGGTTCCGCTGACATGGGTCACGCTGGCCACCGACCTGGTGGGCGACTGGGACTCGCCTGCCGGGCGGCGGCTCATGCCTGCGATGGCGCAGTACCTGGCCGCCTCGACGGTGGGAACGCCGATCGACACGACCCCGGACGGGCACGGTATCCGATGAGCGATGCGCGGGAGGGCGTCGTCACCCCCGATCAGCAAGTCGAAACGCCCGGGCGCTCGGCGAACGGACTCATGGTGACCCTGGGGCTCTGGGTGGTGCAGGTGCTCCTGGCCGCGGCCATGGTCGGAGCGGGGCTCGCGAAGCTGAGTGGTGCTGCCGAGATGGTGACGCTCTTCGACGCCGTGGGCGCCGGTCAGTGGCTGCGTGTGGTGACCGGTGCCCTGGAGGTGGGCGGGGGCGCGCTGCTTCTCGTCCCGGCTCTCGCGGGCATGGCCGCGCTCGCGTTGGCCGGGGTGCTATCCGGAGCGGTCCTGACGGAGCTGCTCGTGCTCCCGGACGGAAACGCGCTCAAGCCACTGCCGCTCCTGCTGCTGGCGCTGATCGTCCTTTACGGCCGGCGCCACACGGTGATCCGACTCCTCGTCCGGGGCCGGACGAGGCGAGTACTCCAAACACGGGAGGGACCGTGGGACTGACAGCGCTGGACCGACTCGAGATCCTGGACCTGGTGGCCCGCTACAACCTGACCACCGACAGCAAGGACGTGGACGGGTACATGGACTGCTGGGCGGAGGACGTGCTCTTCGAGAGCCCGTTCGGGACCTTCCGGACCCGCGAAAAGATGCGCGCATTCGAGGCGCACCACGTCGAGACCGGAGCCATGGGCAAGCGTCACCTTTCGCTGAACGTGGCGATCCAGGAGGAGGATGAGGCTGCCCTCGTCACGTCCGACCTCGTGGTGCTGGAGGTCGCGGAGGCGCCGCACGTGGTCGCCACCGGACGCTACGATCGCAGCCGTGTGATCCGAACCCCCGGAGGGTGGCGGTTCGCGCACCGTCGCCTCGAGCTGGACGGGGGCTTCGAGCGCTATCTCGCCGAACGCGGGACGGCGGCGCGACCGGAGTGATCGTCACCGGGCCGCGGCGCGGCGGAACGCTGGCTACGATCCCGGTTCGAGATACTCCAGCGGATCCACGAGCTCGAAGGCGCGCGCCTCCCGGAAGTGCCGCTCGAGCTGATGCTTGTGGCCGGCGCCGTAGACGATCAATACCGTGTCGCCGGGTTCGGCATAGTGCGCGGCGCGGGCGAAGATGGCCAGATTGCGCTTCCACCAGTCGGCGATCTGGAGCGCGCCGAGGGGATTCTCGACCGTGCCCATCTGCGCCACGTTCAGGTAATAGGCGTTGCCGTGCATGGGGTGATCACCGTTGAGGGCGATCAACCGCTCGAGCACGGTCCTCTCATTCGGTAATGCGGCTCGAAGCTCGTCATTCATCGCCTCGAGATCGGCCAGGAGCCTCTGCTGCCCGACCTCTTCGGCGAGGGCCAGGGCGGGGCGGTAGTCCAGTCCCACCGAGTAATCGATCCCGTACAGGCGGTCGTGGCCCAGCCGGGCGGCGAGCTGCATGCCGATCTGCTCGGACTCGCCGAGGCCGGGCTGATACGTCCCGGACAGGAGCGCGGCATAGCGCTCGTTGAACGCTTTCATCCGGTCCGGATACACCTCGACCATGATCTTGTCCGGAGCGAACGCCTCGAGTCGATCGAGCACCGCGTCGATCCCGGCCCGGCCTTCTTCGGAATGTACGTCTGCCGCCTCGCTGTTCACGACGTTGCGGGTGCTGCCTGCCATATGGAAGGAGCCGAGCACCATGACGTGGACCGGGGCATGACCTGCGGAGCCGGCCGGCCCCTGCGCCTTCGCGGGGACCACCGATGAGACGACCGCCAGGAACGAGACGACGAGTGCGCGCACTGAATTCTCCTTCGAGGAAAGGGGCTCCTCCATTCTTCTCCGGATTAGATGAAGAAGGTGGGGAAAGGGTTGGGTCGGTCTATCCTCTGATCGGTAGATTGTGTTCCCTTCACCAGCCATCGGCAACCCGACAGGCCCGTGCCGGGACAGGGAGGGCGGCCCGATCCACCTGATGGAAACGACGTCGATTTCCTGTTCCACTGTCGCCCGCTTAGCGCGAGGGCTCCTGTCGGGTCAGCCGGCCGCCGTCGTGGAAGCGAACCGCTTCATGAAGCGGTGCTCATCGGCCGTGGTCCCGACGAGGATCATCTCGCCGCCGGGGTCCGTCGGCAGCGCCGCGTCGGCCGGCGGGCTGGTCCGCACGCCGTCGTCCCCCTGGAACGCGACGACGTGGCAGCCGGTCAGCTGACGGATCGCCGACTCCCGGAGCGGCACGCCGCGGAGCCGGTCGGGCACCGGCACCCGGAACACCTCCAGGCCCTCGGCCACCATGACCACGTCGCCGCTCTGCAGCACGTTCAGGATGGCGTTGGCGCCCATGGACGAGTACGACATGACGAAATCGGCGCCGGCCCGGTGCAGCGTGGTGACGTTGCGCTCCAGCGTGGCCCGGCTCACGATCTGGACGTCGGGCCGGAGGCGCCGACAGTAGATGGTGAGGTAGATGTTCGTCGCGTCGTCCGCGGTGGTCACGATCACAGTCGGCGCCTCCCGGATGCCCGCCCGCTCCAGGCACGCCAGGTCTGCGGCGTTGCCGACGACGGTGTGCTCCGGGATCTTCACCCGTTCCGGGTCGCGCTCCACGATCCGGTATTCCACGCCCCGTTCGGCCAGCGCGGCGGCCGCCGCCCGGCCGACCCGGCCACCACCCAGGATCGGCACGGGCGTATCGGCCGGGCGGTAGATGGCCGTGAGCTCCGCGAACTCCAGGAGCTGCGACTCGGTCCCGGCCAGGACCAGGACCGTCGACGACTGCAGCACCGTTTCCGGACCGGGCATCATGAACCGCCCCCGCTCCCATGCGCCGACCGCGGTCAGTCCCGTCATTTCCCGCAGCCACCCCTCGCCCAGCTGCTTCCCGACCAGGGGTGTACCCGCCACCGGCGCCTCGGCCACGAGCAGCTCGCCGAACTCCCCGATGACGCTGGCCCTGTGGTCGCCGGCCAGGGT
>JAWVYT010000162.1:0-5866 GCA_033722595.1 Longimicrobiales bacterium | reverse complement strand
GGCCACGCGGTACGAGCCATCGGTCGGGAAGCCCGGCGCCGGGGCCTCCCCGTCAAAGTGTTCTACACATCGAACGTCGAGTTCTACCTCTTCGGCGACGGCTCTTTCCACCACTGGATGGACAACCTGGGGGCGCTGCCCGTCACGGACGACGCGGTGGTGATCCGGAGCTACTTCAACCGGTTCCGGCCCATCCCGCAGACGGTTCCCGGCTACGCGAGCACGCAGCTGCTGCAGACGGTTCCGGCCCTCCTCGCCGCGTGGGAGGAGGGCCGGATCGGGAGCTACCGCGCCCTGGTCGTTCAGTAGGCGTTACAGCACCGACAGCGCCACCCCCACGGCGAACAGCGTGCCCGCGAGGAACTGCAGCTGGATGGTGGCGGCGCACGCGGGCTTGAGCGCGGCCGGCACCCGCGTGGAGTAGAGGATCCGCGCGGCCTTGATGGCCAGCGGCGCGGCCAGCAGCGCTGCGAACGCCCAGATCGGCGCCATGCCGGCCGCGTACAGCCCGATGATGGCCAGGAGCGCCATCGCCAGGAGCGCGATGTAGCCGCCCCGCGCCGTCTGCCACCCCAGCGTGGCGACCAGGTTCATCTTGCCCGTGGCCCGGTCGCCCTCGATGTCCGGGAACTCGTTGATCCACAGGATCGCCGCCGTCAGGATCCCGGTGGGCAGGCCGTACAGCGCGTCGGTCCAAACCAGCTCGCCCCGGAGCACGGTGGCCACGCCCAGGACCAGGAACGGCCCGAAGGTCAGCCCCACGAAGAGCTCGCCGAGCCCCTTCCGCGCCGCCAGCCGCAGCGGCGGCGCGGTGTAGAAGAACGAGGCGAACGCGCCGATCAGCCCGAGCAGCGCGATGTCGCCGGCCGCCTGGGGCTGGAGGACCATCAGCAGCACGGCGATGGCCACCGAAGCGAGCAGCAGCCCGATGGACAGGGCAAGGAGTCCCTTCGGCGTGACGAGCCCCAGCTCGATGGAGCGGCTGCCGCCGGTGAACGGGACGATGTACTCCGTGTTGGCCTGGTCCGTGCCGCTCCGCCAGTCGAAGTAGTCGTTGGCGGTGTTGGCGAACATGTGGAGCAGTGCCGTACCCAGGAACGCCAGCGCGAAGAGCCCCCAGGGGACGGAGCCGGTGGTGGCGAAGACCGCGGCGCCGCCGGTGATCACGCCCACGGCCGTCGCCGACAGGAACGGCGCCCGGGTGACCACCATCCACTTGAAGATCTTGGTGGCGATGGAGATATCGGGGGCGACCTGCTCCGCCGCCCGGTCCTCCAGGGGGACGGTGACGCCGCAGTAGCCGATCTGCTCCCGCTCGCCCGTCTCCGGGTCGTTCCCGAAGGTGGGCGTAATCCGGATATGGGCCGCGAACCGCGTGCCGTCCTTCCGGACGAAGACGGTGTCGGTCTCGAACTCGCCCTCCTCGACCGCGGTCCCGAGCCACGTGCCCACGTGTCCCAGGACCACCTCGCCCGGCGAGAAGGCCGACACGCGCAGCCTCCCGATCGCTTCGTCAGGCGTATACCCGAACAGCTCCTCCGCGCCCTCGTTGAACGTCTCGATCTTCCCATCGAGGTCGCACGTGATCACGCTCTTCACCGGCTTGCTCATCGCTCTCGTCCGAGTAAGGGGCCTCTGTGAACGAACACTCAAAGGTGTACGGCGAATCCCGGGTCGTCAACGCGCCCGCGCACGGCGGCCGCGGTGTCCTCCCGAAGGTCAGCGTCGCGGCTCGATCCGCACGCTGGTGGAGAAGACGGCGTCCCCGAACTCCGAGGCGTCATCGTTCGCCGCGTTGCCGGCGGCGTGGAGCACCACCGGGACGCCGCGGTCCGGCGCCGTCCACTCCACCGTCCAGCGCGCCGCGCCGGCTCGTTCGAGCGCGGCCCCGGCCACGGTCTGGTGCGCGTACTGGATCCCGGTGGCCGTATCGAACGTGACGGCCGTCCGGGGCCCGGCCCCGGCCAGCGATCCCGCCTGGCCGCCCGCGTCATCGCCGTCGGCCACCCGTGCGGCGAGCTGGAACCCGGCGGCGGCCATGTCCGAGTGCCGGAGCACGATCTCGAGGGAGTACGACGCCCCGGGCGAGTACGTGCCCGGCGCCCGGACCGTCAGCGATCCGGCGTCCGAGTTCACTGGTGTCCCGAAATGGCACTCGCTGCAGAGCGGCTCGCCGAAGCCGCCGGTATGCGCCGGGGGCGGACCCTCCCTGTAGACGGGGAGCGCCCACCCCGCCGTCGCCGTCACCGCCACCCCGACGGCGGCGGGGATCCACCTCACGGCAGGCGCGCTCGACCGATGGTGTTGGTATCCGCCCCGAACCAGATGGTGTGAGTGGGCGCGTGGTAGTACATGTGCCGGACCGTGCCGCCGCCGCTGGGCACCTCGGCCGTCGCGAAGAACTCCTCGGTCTCGGGGTCGAAGCCGACGAACTGGTTCGGCGTCCCCCGGGGGCCGGTCTCCACGAACCAGAGCCGGTCCTGAGCGTCCACCTCCATCCCGTACGGTCGCGACTCGGCGCCGCGCGGGGCCGCCCACTCCTCGAACTCGCCGGTGTCGGGGTCGTACGCGCCGAGGTAGCCCTGCGCGTAGTCGACGTACCAGACGCGGCCGTCCGACGTGACCTCCAGCCGCCGCGGCCGGGCCTCCGTCCGCGGGATCTCGATCTCCTCGACCTCCAGCGCTCCGGGGTCGACCCGGAGCAGCTTGTGGGTTCCGAGGAGCGCGACCCACACGGCCCCGTCGGGCGCCTCGTTGATCCCGTAGGGCCGGGCACCCGGGGTGGGGACGTCCGCGAGCTCGACCTCCTGCGTGGCCGTGTCCATCCGGCCGACCATGTTCGCACCCTGGAGCGTGAACACGATCTGATCGCCATCCCAGATCAGCGTGTGCGGGTCCCGGGCCTCGGGGTCGGGCATCTCGAACACCGTGATCTCACCGGTCTCCGGCTCGATGCGGCCGATGTGCCGGGCCCGGTTTCCGGCGTACCACACCGTCCCGTTCTCCGCCACGATCAGGTTGTGGGGCCCCGCACCATCCGGCAGGTCGTAGCGCTCGAACTCCCCCGTTTCCGGGTCGAGGTAGGCCGCGTAGTGCGACCGCTGACCCACGAACCAGACGCGTCCGTCCGGCCCCACATATGGGTCGCGGGGTCGGCTCTCCTCCCACGGGACCTGCCACTCGCGGATGTCGACGGTCTGCTGGGCCTCGGCGGCGTGGGGCCCGCCGGCCATCGCGACCAGGGCGATCGTCAGGCCGAGGGCCATGACATTGGAAAATCGCATTGGTGCCTCCATCGGGGTGCGGGTTTCGGTCAACGGGCTTCATTTTGGTAGACTGCCAGAGTCGTGCGAGCGTTGGAGCCCACGGCGTCCGCCACCGCCCTGCGCACCCCGGGTCCGGGACCGTGCCGAACCGACCGATCGCCTTGCGCGCCGCCGCACCGAAGTGAAAGGTTGGCGGGCATGAGCGCGATCGTCCTTCTGGTCGTCGGCCTCACGGCGTTCCTCACGGGCTACCAGCTCTACTCCCGCTACATCGCCCGACACGTCTACCGCCTCGACCCCGACTTCGAGACGCCGGCCCATCAATTCGAGGATGGCGTCGACTACGTCCCCACCAACAAGCACGTCCTGTTCGGCCACCACTTCACGTCCGTCGCCGGTGCAGCGCCGATCGTGGGGCCCGCCATCGCCGTGATCTGGGGGTGGCTCCCGGCCTTCCTCTGGGTCGTGCTCGGGACCGTGTTCGCCGGCGCCGTCCACGATTTCGGGGCGCTCTGGCTCTCCGTCCGGAACAAGGGCCAGTCCATCGGGACACTCACGGAAGGGATCGTCGGCTCCCGGGCCCGGGTCCTCTTCCTGCTCATCATATTCTTCCTCCTGCTGATGGTGAACGCCGTGTTCGCGGTCGTCATCGCGAACCTCTTCATCGCGAACCCCGGCGCCATCTTCCCCGTCTGGATGGAGGTGCCGACGGCCATGGCCATCGGGGTCCTGGTCTACCGGACCCGGTCCGGGATCCTGATCCCCAGCATCATCGGGCTCCTGCTCCTGTACGTGTACATCTGGATGGGACAGTACGTGGATCCCCAGCTGCCCGATTTCTTCGGCTTCACGCCGACCGCCGCCCAGATCGAGGCGGCGGGCGGCGACCTCACCGCCGCACAGGCCGCCGCCGTCACCGACGGCATCCGGGCCGGCTGGGTCATCATCATGCTGCTGTACGGCCTGGTCGCCTCTTCGCTCCCGGTCTGGCTCCTGCTCCAGCCCCGGGACTACATCAACAGCCATCAGCTCTTCGTGGCGCTGGCAGTGATCTTCGCCGGCGTCGTCATCGTGAACCCCGAAGTGGTGGCGCCGGCGGTGAACACGGACCTGCCGCCCGACTCGCCGGGCTGGTTCCCGCTCCTCTTCATCACCATCGCCTGCGGCGCGATCTCAGGGTTTCACGGTCTCGTCGCGTCGGGAACGACGTCCAAGCAGCTGGATCGGGAGACCGACGCACGCTACGTCGGCTACGGCGGGATGACCGGCGAGGGCACGCTGGCGCTGACCTCGATCCTGGCCACCACTGCCGGGTTCGCCCTCTACGCCGGCGTGGACGGGTGGCGGGAGCATTACGGCTCCTTCGCCCAGGCCGCCGCGGGCGGGGTCCACGCCTTCGTCAGCGGAGTCGGCGCGCTCGCCGAGGGCGTCGGGATCCCCCACGAGGTGGCCGTCATCTTCGCGGCCGTCGTGGTCATCTCGTTCGCCGCCACCACCATGGACACCGGCGTCCGGCTCCAGCGCTACATCATCGAGGAGCTGGGCGCGCAGTACCGGGTCAAGCTGCTCCAGAACGGTGTGCTCGCCTCGCTCGTTGCCGTCATCACCATCGGCGCCCTCGCGCTGGGCGTCGACCGCGGGGCCGGCGGGATGCGCATCTGGCCGCTGTTCGGGACCACCAACCAGCTCACGGGCGCCCTCACCCTGCTGGTCATCACCATCGTGCTCATGGCCAAGGGCCGGAACGCGTGGGTCACCGCCGTGCCCATGGTCTTCCTCTTCTTCATGACCACCTGGGCCATGATCGAGCAGCTGGCCGACCACTTCGCGAGCCAGTGGATGCTCTTCGGGACGGGCGCCCTGATCTTCGTCCTCGAGATCTGGCTCATCCTCGAGGCCGTGAGCGCGATCCGCGCGACCGTGGCGCGCTTGAGGTCCGGGGCGGAGGAGCCGGCCTCACGGAAGTAACGAGGAGCCCGCGGCCAGGGCCGCTCGCCTCGCCCGCCCGCCAGGCGGCTCTCCCGGGCGGTCCGCGCAGGCTCCCCACACCCGTCCCGACGCCCGTAGCGACTACCCCCGCGCGGGGGGCGCCGCCCCCTCCGCTTTCACGGTCCGGAACTTGCTCCCGAAAGAAGGTGAACACGGAGCCCCATAATGAAAAAAAGGATGAATATGGCGACTATGACGAAGGCACCGGAACGCGGCGTTCTGGCGGAGCAGAACAGGGAGAAGCGCGAGCAGCTGATCGAGATGCTCAAGAAGGCCTACTGGATGGAGATGGAGACGGTCATGAGCTACACGGCCAACTCCGTGAATCCGGACGGTGTCCGGGCCCAGGAGGTCATCGAGGCGCTGGAAGAGGACATCGAGGAGGAGCTGGGGCACGCCCAGGAGTTCGCGCAGCGGATCAAGGAGCTGTGGGGCACGGTCCCGGGCTCCATGGATTTCGAGGCCGAGCAGAGGTTCCTGCAGCCGCCGGCGGAGTCCACCGACATCGTGAGTGTGATCCGGGGCGTGATCGAGGCCGAGAAGGGTGCCATCGAGCACTACTCGCGGATCATCGAGTTCACCGACGGCTTCGACTGGACCACGCAGGACAT
>JAWVYT010000161.1:0-5898 GCA_033722595.1 Longimicrobiales bacterium | reverse complement strand
GGCCGCTCTGGCGATCGATCCCGACGCCGCGCCGGAGATCCGGCTGGCGAACCTGATCGCCCAGCGACGGGCCCGGCTCCTCCTGGACCGGGCGGACGAGCTCTTCTTCTAGACGAGGAGTCCCTGTGAAGGCTGTGACACAACGGAGCCGACTCCGCATTGCCCTCCGGGGCGTGGTGCTCGGGGCACTGGCCGCGACGCTGGGCCAGGCGGCGGAGGGCCACACGGTGAAGATCGCGACGCTCGTCCCCGACGGGTCCTTCTGGGACCTGATCCTGGAAGAGCAGCTGGAGGCGTGGGAGGAAGGCACGGACGGACGCGTGGATGCCCGACTCTATCCGGGCGGCGTGGCCGGCGATGACCCGGGCATCGTGCGCAAGCTGAGGATCGGACAGTTCCAGGCGGCGGCCCTCTCGTTCCAGGGGCTCATGGAGATCGATGAGGGGTTCCGGGTCCTCGCCCTCACCCGGTTCTATGCGTCCCGGGCCGAGCTCCTGCACGTCCTCGACCGGCTCGAGCCGCTGCTCCGCGAGCGCCTCGAGGAGAGCGGCTTCATCCTGTTGAACTGGGGGTTCGCCGGGTGGGCGAGGCTCTACTGCAAGCGTCCCGTCCGGGTCCCCGACGACCTCAGGGCCCAGAAGCTCTTCGTGTGGGGCGGCGATGCGCCGTCCATGAGGATCTACCGGTCGGAGGGCCTCCAGCCCGTGGGCGTGGCCGCCACCGATGTGACCCTCGCCCTGCAGACCGGGATGATCGACTGTATCGGGACGCCACCGCTGGTCGCCCTCACGCTGCAGTACTTCCGGCAGGCGAGCTATCAGCTCGACCAGCCGCTGGCGCCCTTCGTCGGGGCGACGGTCATGACCACGCGGGCGTGGAACGCGCTCTCGGACGCGGACCGCGCCGTCATCATGGAAGCGTCGGCCCGGGCCCAGGAGCGGTACCTGGAGGAAGTCCCGGACCAGGAGGCCCGGGCCATCTCCGCCATGGAGGCCAGGGGACTCCAGCGAACCGATATGGCGCCGGACTCCCGGGACGACTGGGAAGCACTGGCCGAGGCGATGGCCGCCCAGTACCGGGGGGTCCTGGTCCCGACGGACGTCTTCGATCGGGCTGTTGAGGCGCGCAATGAGTTCCGGGCGGCCCGACCCGACGGCTGACGCCCCGCCCACGGCCGCGGGCGTCCCGGTGTTCCACCGGGCGCGCTGGCCGGCCAGGGCGGCGCACATGCTCGAGAACGCGCTCGTCATCGCGCTCCTCTCGATCATGGTGGTCCTGCCGCTCCTGGAGGCGGTGCTCCGCCGGGTCACGGGTGTCGGGTTCCCGGGGGCGCTGCCCATCGTCCAGCACCTGACGCTGTGGATCGCGCTCCTCGGGGCGGCCGTGGCCGCACGAGAGGACCGCCTCCTCACCATGGGCACCGTCCAGCTCATCAGGACGCCCGGGGCGAAGCGCGGGGCCCGGGTGCTGACGTCCACCGTGGCCGGCGGCGTGTCCATGCTCCTGGCCCGGGCCGGGCTGGACCTGGTCCTGATCGAGTCCGCAGCGGGAGGCACCGCCACCGTGGCCGGGGCCCCCGTCTGGATCATGATGACGGTGATCCCCGTGGCCTTCGCGGCCATGGCGGTCCGGATCGCCTGGCGGGCCGACGACCGCTGGACCGGCCGGCTCGCCGCGGCGATCGGCCTGATCGCCGGCGTGCTCCTCGGACAGCTGCCGGGCCTGGCCGCGGGCGTGCCGGCGTGGCTCACCGTGGTCGTCATGGCGGCCACGGCGGCCCTGGGGATGCCCATCTTCGCTGCCATCGGCGGGGCGGCAGCGCTGCTGTTCATGGGCGCAGAGATCCCCCTGGCGGCGCTGCCCGCCGAGACCTACTCCATGGCGATCTCACCGAACCTCGCCGCCATCCCCCTCTTCACTATCGCCGGCTTCATCCTGGCGGAGGGCGGGATGGCCGACCGGCTGCTGCGCTTGTTCCGGGCGTGGGTGGGGTGGGTGCCCGGCGGGACCGCGGTGGTGATGGCCCTGATCTTCGCGTTCTTCACCGTCTTCACCGGCGGCTCGGGGGTGACCATCCTCGCCCTGGGAGGGCTCGGGCTCCAGGCGCTGAAGAGTGACGGATACGGCGACCGGTTCTCCGTGGGCCTGCTCACCGGCTCGGCGTCCCTGGGGCTCCTGCTGCCGCCGGCTCTCCCCCTCATCCTCTACGGGATCGTGGCGGGCGTCGCCATCCAGGACCTGTTCGTGGCAGGGATCATCCCCGGGATCCTGCTCATCGGGCTGACCGTCGCCTGGGCCGTGCGCGAGGGCCTCCGAAGCGACACCCCCCGGGCGAGCTGGGACGGACGGGAGGCGGCGGGGGCTCTGGTGGCCGCCGGGTGGGACCTCCTCCTCCCCGTCCTCGTGCTGGGCGCGCTGTTCGGCGGCCTGGCCACGCTCGTGGAGGCCGCCGCCCTGACCGCCGCCTACGCGTTCGTCCTCGAGGTGGTCATCAAGCGGGGCGTGTCGCTGACCGGCGATGTGCCCAGGGCCCTCATGGATGGCGCGGCCCTGATCGGGGGCGTCCTGGTGATCCTGGCGGTGGCCATGGGTCTGACCAGCTTCCTCGTGGACGCCCGGGTCCCCACCCTGGCCCTGGACTGGCTCCAGAGCCACATCGCTTCGCCGCTGGTCTTCCTCCTCATCCTGAACGTCTTCCTGCTGGCCGTCGGCTGCACCATGGACATCTTCTCCGCCACCGTGGTAGTGGCGCCGCTCCTGGTGCCGCTCGGGGCGGCGTACGGCGTGCACCCGGTCCACCTCGGGATCATCTTCATCGCGAACCTCGAGCTGGGGTACCTGACGCCGCCCGTGGGCCTCAACCTCTTCCTCGCCTCCTACCGGTTCGAGCGCTCCTACGGCGAGATCGCCCGGGCGGTGCTCCCGCTGCTTCTCATCTACGCCGTCGGCGTGATCCTGATCACGTACATGCCGTGGCTCACCGTGGGGGTCCTGGAGCTGTTCGGCGGCTAGAACCGCTGGAGCCAGGTGACCTTCAGCGCCACGCCACGGTCGGCCGGGTCCCACAGGTCCAGGGCGGAGCCCCGGCGCTCGTCGATGACCACATACAGGTCGCTGCCCGGCGAGTGGATCAGGTTGAACCGGACGTTCGCCGACAGCTGGTTGTCCAGCTGATTGTACTGGACGAGCGCCGACAGGAACGCCCGGGTGCTGAACGAGAGGTCGAGCCGGAGGCTGGCCAGGTCGGCGTCGAACGCGCCGCCGGGAAGCGCCACCCGGTTCCGGGTGTACCCGAGCGTGGTGGTCACGTGAGGGTCCGGGGCCACCGTGAGGGTGGCGCCGTAGCTGCCGATGGTCCCGCCGTAGATCGACTGCCAGGTCCCGCTGGAGCCCAGGACCACCGCCCGGCTGGCGCTGGTGGAGGCGAACCATCCGAGGTTCATGGCGTTCCACTCCCCGGGCGGTACCGTGACGTCGCCCAGATCGAACGGCTCGTCGAGGCGGGTGAACCCGGGGTTGACGAACACGCTGAGGCTCTCGCCGGAGCTCCACTCCGTGGCGAGCAGCGGACCCACGTAGAGGTCCTCGACGCGACCCGTCATGTCGGTGAAGACATTGACCCCGAGGTACGCATCGATCTTCCGGATCCCCAGCACGTCCGGCCGGGGCGTGACCCGGCCGAAGAGGTCCGTCCGGATCAAGTCGGTCCGGGTGATGAAGCCCGCCTCCGCCGTCGCCTCCGGCCCGACCCCGATGTTGTTGAACCCGAAGCCGTACCGGTCCCCGGTGTAGTCGAGCCCGACCCTCCAGGCGTGATCATCCCCGCCCGCGCCCGAGGTCTCGGTCCGGGCGTACAAGGCCTGGACGTTCACGGGGCCGGCCCACAGCGACGCGTCGAGCCCGCCGGCGGTGTTCCAGGTATCCGCGTTCCGCCGGTCCGTCACCATGGCGCCGATGTAGCCGGCCTGACCCACGTCCCGCTTCACCCGGGCCACGGCGAAGTTGGTCCTGGGAACGCCGAAGGCGGCGTCGGTGGTCACGTTCATGAACCCCACGGTCTGGCGACCCAGCCGGCCCGTCAGCCGGGCGCCCCCGAGCACCGGGACCTCGCCCTCCTCGTGGATCCCGATCCGTCGGGAGAAGAAGAGGAGGAACGGCGGCGGCTCGAAGAAGCCTCGGAACCCGAACTCGAACACCCCGGCGTTCTCCAGGAAGAAGTCCCGCTTCTCCGGGAAGAACAGGGAGAACCGGGTCAGGTTGACCTGCTCGGCATCCGCCTCCACCTGCGCGAAGTCGGTGTTGGCCGTCAGATCCAGCGTCAGGCCGGGCCGGACCTCCCACTTCACGTCGAAGCCGGCGTCCAGCTCCGTGGCCGTGTGTGCCGCCGGTGAACCCGGCCGGCCCAGGAGCGTATCCTCCCGTGTCGCCCCCGCCAGCACGAAGGGCTTCACCTCCAGGTTCAGCCCCGCCCTCGGCAGCCGGTCCAGCCCCAGCAGGTGGCCGGCGCGGCTGACCCGGGTCATCCCCTCGTTCTCCCGCAGGTACGAGCTCCACAGCGACTCCTCGTTGGAGCCCCGGACCACCCGGGCCACGTTCAGCCCCCACGGCTCCCCGCCCGCGCCCGACGGGTAGCGCAGCGTACGGAACGGGATCGCCAGCTCCGCCGACCAGCCGTACGGCGTGCGCTCCGCGCGCGCCTCCCAGACGCCCCGCCAGTCCAGGTTGAACTCACGGCCCTCGTCCGTCAGGAGCGCGTCCAGCTCCGCGCCGTTCGGGTTCGTCGCGAACATGAACGCGTTCCGATGGTCGTGGAACGGGTCGAGCAGGACGACCACGGCGTCATCGCCGGTGAAGACCGGGCGACCGTCGAACCCCGCCTCCATCAGGCGATCCCGCCGGAGGACCCGGCCGATCACGGGCTCGCCCTGCTGCTCCGCCCGGATCCCGATGTACAGCGCGGTCTCGTCGTAGAGGACCCGGACCTCGGTCGGGTACGCCGATGGCTCGCCCACGTCCGGCTCGCGCTGCCGGAGTCCGGACGTGACCGGCGCCGCGTCCCACGCCGGATCGTCGAGGGACCCGTCCAGGGTGATGGACGTACCCTCCGGGACGGGGATCGCCCGGGTCGCCGGCGGATCGTAGACCTGGGCTCCCACCGGTCCCGCCACGCTCAGGGCCATGACCAGAAACGGAATGCGCATGGATAGCATGTTCGGCAGGTTGTCGGTTCGCCCATTGTACAACGCGCGAGGAGCCGACGCACCGACGGCGGGCCGTGGCGAAGGGCCCTCGGCGGGGTCAGGAGCCGGGCGCCGCCGTCACCTCCCAGTGCTGGACCAGCGAGGCCTCGGGTCGGTAGCCGATGTGGAGCTCGTAGGTCCCCGGCGCTGTCGGGGTCCATGTGAAGTCGGCCGTCTCGCCCACGCCGAGACGCGGCAGCGCCGGCACAGCGACCCGCTGGTGCAGCGGCAGGTCGGCGCCGTCCTTGGCGTGAAGGGTGATGGGCACCGGCACCCCGTCCCGGTACAGGACGGCGGTGATCATCCCCGCCGGCGCGATGTTGATCACACGGAACCGGTGCCGCTCGCCTACGACGGCCCGACCCGGCGGCTGTACCCGGCGGCCGTTCAGCTCCAGGTCGGCCAGCTCGCTGGCCTCGGGGGTGTTCCACCCGAACAGCGCGATGTGGTCGGTCCGCGCATCGAATACTTCACCCTCCGGGAGCACGATCAGAGCGCCATAGAGCCCGCCGGTCAACTGGTGGATGTCGTCGAGATGGGAGTGGTAGATGAAGGTGCCGGGCCGCATCAGTGAGAGTCGATACGTGAAGGACTGACCGGGATCGATGACCGGGGACACCCGCCCATCGGACGCGCTCCACCCGGGGACGCCGTCGGC
>JAWVYT010000160.1:0-5899 GCA_033722595.1 Longimicrobiales bacterium | reverse complement strand
GTGCTCCTGGAGGTACGTGGCCGCCACGTGGGCCGAGATCTCGCCCTCCACCGCTCGCCGCACGATGGGAGCCTTGTGCTCCCCCGTTGCCATGAGGATCACTTCCTCGGCCTCCATGATCGTGGCCACACCCATCGTCACCGCCTCCTTCGGCACGTTCTCTTCGCCGAAGAAGTCCGCCGCGGCATCCTTGCGAGTAATGGTGTCCAGATGGATCAGCCGAGTCCGGCTCTCGCGGTCGCTGCCGGGCTCGTTGAACCCGACGTGCCCCGTCTTCCCGATGCCCAGCAGCTGAATGTCGATCCCACCGGCCTCCCTGATCCACCGCTCGTACTCCGTGGCGTGGTCCTCGATCTCGGACCTGGGTACATCGCCACGGGGGATGTGCACATTCTCCGGCGGGATGTCGATGGCGTCGAAGAGGTTCTCCCACATGTATCGGTGGTAGCTGTGAATGCTCTCGGGGTCCATCGGGAAGTACTCGTCCAGATTGAACGTCACCACGTTCCGGAAGCTCAGCCCCGCCTCGCGGTGCCTGCGGATCAACTCCCTGTAGACGCCGATGGGCGTGGACCCCGTGGCCAGCCCCAGCACCGCCATCGCGCCATCCTCTGCTCGGACTCGGATCAGGGCCTCGATGCGGTCCGCCACCAGCCACGCCATCTCCTCGTGGTCCTCGGCAATTACGACATTCAGCTTTTCTTCGTGTGCCATGGCGCTACCCTGTGCGAGTCGTGAGCGGAGGATTCGTCATCCGGGCCCACCCGCCGGAGCCCGCTCCGCAACAGCCCGGACCGCCCACTCGTGGACCGCCCGCCGGAGCGCGCCGATGCCGCCCTGCTCCCGGGTCGGGTTTACCCGGTTCGTCAGCAGGATCACGTACAGGTCGCGCGCCGGGTCGACCCACAGGCTGGTCCCGGTGAACCCGGTGTGGCCGAACGCGGACGGGGAGAACGGCGCGTCGATTCCTCGACGCGGGCCTGAATCGGCCGACTCCGGGGCGATGGAGTCCACCGCGTCCCAGCCCAGCGCCCGGCCCGTCCCCGGGTGCCGGGTGGTGAACCGAGCGACCACAGAGGGGCTCAGCACCCGCGTCTCCCCCGCCCGGCCGGCCCGGAGCAGCGTGTGGGCGAAGCGTGCCAGGTCGGCCGCGCACGAGAAGAGCCCTGCGTGTCCCGCCACACCACCCATCGCCCACGCGTTCTCGTCGTGCACCTGGCCGTGGACGTGGACGCCGCGCAGGATGGTGTCGATCTCGGTGGGCGCGATCCGGGCCAGGTCGAACCGGAGAGCGGCCGAGTCCGGTGCCGGCAGCGAAGCCATGGCCGGGTCCCGCACGGGCATCGAATCTACCGCCGGATCGAGGCCGCCCACCGTGTCCCGAATCTGCTCCCCGCGGTGCGGTGCCACCCAGGTGGGGCCGGTGGGGTTGAAGCCGGTATCGTGCATCCCCAACGGCGTCCAGAGCTCGGCGTCGAGGTACGCGGCCAGCGACGTGCCCGTCACGGCCTCCACGGCGGCGCCCAGTAGGATGAACCCGAGGTCGCTGTACCGGTACTCCGTGTCCGGCGGGTACGCCGGTTCGAGGGCAGCGATCGCGCCGAGGATGGCGGAGTCCCCCCGGAGCCCGCCCTCGGACGGGTGCCAGAACCGGATGAAGGGCGGGAGCCCCGCCCGGTGGATCAGCAGCCGCTGAACGGTCACGCGGTCCCACCAGCCGCCGGGCCAGTCGGGGAGGTACCGCGAGATGGGCGCGTCCAGCGTCATACGGCGCTGCTCCACGAGCCGCATCACCGCGCCGGTGGTGGCCACGACCTTGGTCAGCGACGCGAGGTCGTAGAGCGTGGAGTCGGTCACCGGCGGGGCGTCCGGCCTATGGTCGGTCCGGCCGAACCCGCCGACCCAGGCGCCCCGCGAGGTGCCCACCACCACGGCCGCGCCCGGTGTGACGCCGTCCGCGATGGCGGCCTCGACCGCCGCCGCCAGCGAGTCCAGCGCCTCCGGGCGCATCGACCCGGGCTGTCCGGTCGGTATCCGCGATTCCACCGCCACCGGCGGGTACGGGATGGCCGGTCGACCCAGTCCTTCGCCGCGCCCGTGGTCGGGCGGAATCGCGATGGGCAGCGATCCGACGATCGGGCTCCGTCCGACCAGCGCCCGGCCCACCGCCGCCTGACTGACGTCGGCGCCGCTCCAGCCCAGGAGGTACGTCCCTATTTCGGGCAGCTCCGACACCAGGTACGGGTTCCCGAGCGACACCAGGATCGAGGGTCGGGCCGCCGCGACGGCCCGGATCGCGGCCGTCGTGGCCGAGTCGAGGGCCCCGGCCCGGCCCCGTGCCCGGGCATCCACGGCGAATATGACCAGGTCCGCGGACTCCGCCCGTGACACCAGCGAATCCAGGACCGACGCCGGCGGGCGCTCCGGGCCGAGGACCGCCCGCTCCACCGCCGGGAGCTCGGCCTCCAGCGCACGGGCCAGCCCGCGGCCGGCAAAGGGGTCGAGGACGTCGGTGTAGCTGACCACCAGCACCCGCCGGTGGCGGAGCGGCACGAGCGGCACGAGGCCGTCGCGGTCCCGTACCAGGGTCACGGACCGCTCCGCCGCCCGTGTGGCCGCCTCCGCGTGCCCGGGGGCCCCGACCACATCCGCGACGCGACCGATGTCCACCGTCCGCTGACGATGGAGTCCGACCCGCGCCTTCGCCTCCAGGATCTTCCTTGCGGACCGTACCAGCCGGGCGCGGCTGATCCGCCCGGAGTCCACTGCCGCGGCCACAGCCTCGATCATGAGGAACGGATCGGTCGGCTGGAGGAGGATGTCGGCGCCGGCCTCCAGCGCTCGGACCGCGGCATCCCCGGCGCCGAACCGCTGGACGATGGCGCCCATGTCCAGCGCGTCCGTCACCACCAGCCCGTCGAACCCCATCTCCCGGACCAGGAGCGAGTCGAGCATCCGGGCGGAGAGGGTGGCCGGCACCGTCGAGTCACCGGCCAGCGCCGGGAACGCGATATGGGCGCTCATGACTCCGGCCACGTCCGCCCGGATCGCCGCCCGGTACGGGACCAGCTCCACGCTGTCGGCGCGCTCCGCATCGATCCGCAGGATGAGCGGGACCAGGTGCGTGTCGTCCTCCACATCGCCGTGGCCGGGGAAGTGCTTCGCGGTCGCCAGCACACCGTGCTCCTGCAGCCCCGCGATCTGCGCGGTCGCGAACGCCGCGACCGCCGCCGGGTCGCCACCGTAGCTCCGGGTGTTTATGATGGGGTTCGCCGGGTTGTTGTTGACATCGACCACCGGCGCGAACACGAGGTGGATCCCGACGGCCCGGGCCTCGCGTGCGGTGATACGACCCATCTCGTACGCGAGCGAGGGGTCGTCGGTGGCGCCGATCCCCATGGCCGGCGGGAAGACGGTGCCGCCGCCCATGTCCAGACCGTACGGGAGCAGCGTACCACCGCGAATGCGCATGCCGGGGCCGTTCTCCAGGTCGGCCGCGATCAGGAGCGGGATGTCGGCCTGGCGCTGGAGCCGGTTCAGCTTGTCGGCCAGCGCCACGGGCGGCCCGATGGACGTGATGATGCCGCCCACACCGGCCGCGACCCAGGCCTGGAGCCGACGGGCCTCGTCGCTGTCGGCGGGTACGTAGCGGCCCCACATCCACGGGAAGACCAGCTGGGCGGCCAGACCCCGGGTGTCGAGGGACGCGACCACCGAGTCCACCCACAAACCGGCCGCGGCCTCGACGGGCAGCAGCCGGTCGGTGGGCACGCTGTCCCTCGCAGTCGGCCCCGGCCCGGAAGCGGCGGGCCCGGCAGCAGAGTGTCCCCGGCCGGCGCACGAGGCGGCCAGCAGCACGAGAACGAGAACGAACGGAGCGGAATGACCAGACATACGGACTGGAAAGTATCCGGAGGCGGGCGGCCGCGGCAATCGGTACCGCCGGGACGCTGCGCCGCCGTGGCGGGCGCACTCCCGGCCGCATGGCGGAGAGCCGGGCTCGCCATCGCACTGGCCGCGGCTGCGGGGGCGGCCGCCTGCGGATCGCCGGGCGAGATGCCCCGGCGCGGGGCCGGAGCGTCCGGGACCGGCGAGTCCGGAGCCGACGGGGCCGGGCCCGGCCTCACCGCCGACTCCGTCCGGCAGCCAATCCGCCTGGGCGTGGACGTCCTCTTCCGGGACAGTGCCGAGCTCCTGGCGGGGCTGCGCGTGGGGCTGATCACGAACCACACGGGCCTTTCCTGGCCCCGCTCGGCCGACGGTTCGGAGCGAGTGGACCGGAGCGATCCGCCGGCCCGCCCGCCGCTCTCCATGGACGACGCCGTCTCCACCATCGACCGTCTCGCCGCACATCCGGCGTGGGAGCTGGTCGCGCTGTTCAGCCCCGAACACGGGATCCGGGGCGACGTGGACCGGCCGGTGGACAGCTCCGTGGACGAGCGAACGGGGCTGCCGATCCACTCGCTCTACGGCGACACCCGGAAGCCCACGCCGGCGATGCTCGACGGGCTGGACGCGCTCGTCTTCGACATCCAGGACATCGGCACCCGCTACTACAGCTACGTTTGGACCATGGCGCTGGCCATGGAGGCCGCCGCCGAGCAGGGGCTCCGGTTCGTCGTACTGGACCGGCCGAACCCCATCGACGGTGAGCACGTCCAGGGGAACGTGAAGCCGAGCTACATGCCCGTCGCCTACTACGAGGCCGCCATGCGCCACGGCCTCACCGCCGGCGAGCTGGCCCGGTACGTGGACGGCGAGTACGGCCTGGGGGCGGACCTCCGCGTCGTCCCCATGGAGGGCTGGACCCGGGAGATGTGGTGGGAGGACACCGGGATTCCGTGGCGCCCGCCGT
Organism: Longimicrobiales bacterium; assembly: GCA_033722595.1. Taxonomy (GTDB): domain Bacteria; phylum Gemmatimonadota; class Gemmatimonadetes; order Longimicrobiales; family RSA9; genus JAWVYT01. The sequence continues at coordinate 1,044 of JAWVYT010000160.1, read as the reverse complement.
CGCCGAACATGCCGTCGGTCGAGAGCGCCACCCACTACCCCGGGACGTGCCTGTTCGAGGGGACCAACCTGTCCGTCGGGCGCGGCACGCCCGAGGCGTTCCGACAGTGGGGCGCTCCTTGGCTCGATGCCGAGACGCTGGTGGGAGAGCTGCGGGAGCGCGGCTTCCCGGGCGTGACGTTCGACGCCGTCACCTTCACGCCCGACGGACCGACGGACGGCAAGTACGGCGGCGAGCCGGTCCGGGGGATCCGCCAGACCGTGACCGACCGGTCCGTCTACGACCCCGTCCCGGTCGCCATCGCCGCGCTCCTCGAGATCACGCAGCTCCACCCTGCGGAGCTCCGGTGGCGGGAAGGGTGGTTCGACGGCCTGGCCGGCGGACCCAGGATCCGGGAGCTGATCCAGTCCGGCGCGACGCTCCGGCAGATCACGGCCCCCTGGCCGGAGCAGCAGCAGGCGTTCGAAACGGTCAGGAACCCGTACCTGCTATACGACTAGCCAGCGGCCGCACCACCGACCCCGAAAAAGAACGGGGCAGGAGCCCAACCGGCCCCCTGCCCCGCCACGCTCGAGCTCGAAATCGACCTCGACATCGAACTCGAAATCGAACTCGAACTCGAACTACCCTTCCTCCAGCTCGCCCTCCACGACCTCACCCTCGCCGTCGTCCTCCCCGGACGTCAGAGCCGGCGTCTCCTTCCTGCCCGACGGCAGCCCCATCTGCTCCTTGAGCGCCGCGAGCCGCTGGTTCACGTCATCGCCGCCCTCGAGCTGCTTGAACTCCGTCTCCAGCGTGTCGCCCGTGAGCGACTCGGTGACCTCGGCACTGGCCAGCGCCTTCCGCTCGCCCTCCTCGATCTTCTCGGCCACCCGCTCGAAAGCCTCGAACGCCGACTTGTCGCTGAGCCCGGACATGGTCTCGTGGATCCGGCGCTGCGCCTGGGCCCGCTTCTGCTTCGCGACCAGGAGGTTATTCTTACGCTTCGCCTCCTCGATATTGTCGTTCAGCTCCCGGAGGCTCGCCTTGACCTTCTCCGTCTCC
>JAWVYT010000159.1:0-5910 GCA_033722595.1 Longimicrobiales bacterium | reverse complement strand
TTCGGCCGCTGCGTCCGGTTCTTCCGCCTGTACACCGACGCGCTGCATCACGGCAAGGAGGAGGACCTCCTGTTCGAGGCGCTGATCCAGGAAGGTATGCCGCGGCACGTGGGGCCGGTGGCCATCATGCTCCAGGACCACCAGCTCGGGCGCGCCCTGGTCCGGCAGATGGAGGAGAACCTCGAGGCGATCGAGTCGGAACCGGACCGCTGGCGCGGATTCGACAACGCCGCCCGGACCTACGTGGAGCTCATCCACATGCATATCGGGAAGGAGAACCACGGGCTGTTCGAGACGGCCGACCGGATCCTGGATGAGACCACCTGCCGACGCTTGTGCGAAGCGTACGATGGTGTGTGCGCTCGCGAGTTCGACGGGAGCAGCATGCGGGAGCTGGAGCGGCTGGCCGAGGAGATCATCGCCACGGCGGCATAGGCGGCGCCTTGCCCGGGGGGACGTACGGTCGTCAGATTACCCGACGTACTCCCTACCCGAAAGGACCCGGTGGCTTCCGTCTCTCCGATTCTCAGGGCGTTCGACGAGCTGAAGCGGCGACGCGTGTTCGGCGCCGCAGCCGCGTACGTCGTGCTGGCTGCCCTGCTGATCGAGCTGTCCGCCGCCATCTTCGAGGCGCTCCTGCTGCCGGCCTGGGCGGCCCGGCTCGTGACGGTGCTGCTCATCCTCGGGTTCCCGGTGGTGGTGGTCCTCGCCTGGTTCTTCGACATCTCTTCCGCGGGGCTCACCCGCACCGACGACGACACCGCGGTCGCGCCCGAGCCCGAGACGCCGGACCTCCGGTCCGCGCTCCAGCGGGCGCACGCCGTGCCGGTGCCGGCCGAGCCGCTGCAGCGCCGCCGGGCGACGGAGCCGGAGGAAGGGTCCGTCGTCGAGCCCGACGACGCCCGGGTCCGGGCCGCCACCCTCGGGCACGTCCGCCACGAGCTCCGCACGCCGATCAACGGGATCATCGGGTACGCCGAGATGCTGCTGGAGGACGTGGACGACGAGGCCATCGCCTCCGATCTGCGCCGGATCCGGGGCGCGGGCCGTCAGCTCCTGGGCCACGTCGACCGTGTGCTCCGACCGGACGGGCTCCAGGGGACCACGCCGGAGGAGATGGAGGCGTTCGGCGAGAAGGTCCGGCTCGATCTGCGGACCCCGATCACCACGGTCATCGGTTACGCGGAGCTCATCATCGAGACCTGCCGCGAGGACGGCCGGGAGCAGCTGGTGCCGGACCTCGAACGGGTCCTGACCTCGGCCCGTCGGCTGCTGGAGATGAGCGAGGACATCGTGGGGATCGCCACCCTGGGCTCGGAGGCCGCCGCCACGCGGGCGCTCGCGGAGAGCTCGGCGATGACCCGGGAGGTGCTGTCGAAGATCCGGCCGGGGGAAACGGGTCTGCCCGACGGTGAGGGTCGGCTCCTGGTGATCGACGACAACGAGACGAACCGCGATCTCGTCTCCCGCCAGCTGGCGCGGAACGGGTACTCGGTCGCCACGGCGGAGGGCGGAGAGGAGGGACTGCGTCGTCTCGAGCGGGAGGACTACGAGCTGATCCTGCTGGACGTGATCATGCCGGGGATGGACGGGCTCGAGACGCTCCGCCGGCTGCAGGCCGATGAGCGCTGGGCCAGCATCCCCGTGATCATGCTGTCCTCCCTCGACGAGGTCGACAGCGCCGTTCGCTGTATCGAGATGGGCGCCCTCGACTACATCTCGAAGCCCGTGGAGCCCGTCCTCCTGGAGGCCCGTATCAGGGCGGCGATGGAGGTGCGGGAGCTGCGCCGGCGGGAGCGGACCTATCGGAAGCGCATCGCCGCGGACGGCGCGGTCATCGATCGACTGATGGCCGGGGCCGTGCCCGGGCCGCTCCGGCAGCGAGTCGCCGAGGGAGCCGTAGACATCGTGGAGGCCTACCCCGACGTGGCGGCGGTGCGGTGCGTGGTGGCGCCGGAGCTCCGGGCAGGCGATCCCGACCGGGTCCGCGCGCTGTCGACGCTGCTCGCCGAGTTCGAGGAGCTCACGGACGACGCGTCGGACATCTGCCTGTGGCGACCGGACGGGTGCGTCGTGGTCCTGGGCCCGGCCGACGGCAGGGACGGGACGCGTCGGGCGGCGGACCTGGCGCTGGCGGCCCGGTCGGCGCTGGGCGCGGGCCGGGCGGCCTACGGGCTGCACGCGGGGGCCGCGGTAGGCGGGATGCTGGGTCGGGACCGGCCGCGGCTGGAGGTCTGGGGCGAGACGGTGGAGAGGGCCGACGCGCTGGCCCGACAGGCGGCCTCCGGGGAGATCCTGGTCTCGCCGGCCGCGGAAGCCGACCTCCGGGACAGCCACAGCCTGGAGTCCCGCGGGGTGCGGGACGTGGAGGGCACCCAGATGCGGGTGCACGCGCTCGTGGGGGGACGGACCGAGGACGACCCCGTCCCTGCGCCCGGCGCGGGCCCTTCGGCCGGTGCGTCCGTGGCGTCCTAGCGGATCAGCGCCCGGATCTTCCCGAGAAGCCGATCCAGCTCGACCGGCTTGGTGTCGAAGTCGTCGCAGCCGGCGGCCCGGGCCTTGTCCTCGTCACCCGACATGGCGTGCGCCGTGAGGGCGATGATCGGGATGGCCTCGGTGGCCGGGTCGGCCTTGAGCGTCCGCGTGGCCGTCCAGCCGTCCATCACCGGCAGACTCATGTCCATCAGCACGATGTCGGGGTCCTCCGATCGAGCCATGCTCACGCCCTGCTCGCCGTCCGTCGCGATGACCACGTCGTAGTCCCGCTTCATGAGACGCCGGGACAGCATGTCCCGGTTCATCTCGTCGTCCTCCACCAGCAAAATCTTGGGCACCGCGACTCCTGTTCAGGGGTTGCTGTCGATCAGGGAGCGGAGCTCCGAGACGAGCTCCGTGGCTTCCACGTCCTGCTTCCGGACGACCCGGGTCACGTACCCGTTCAGCCGCGCTCGGTCCTCCGCCGTCAGCTCCTTCCCGGTGACCACCACCACCGGCACATGACGCAGCGCCGGGTCCTCCCGAAGCCGGGCCGCGAGGGTGAAGCCGTCCATCTCCGGCATCACGAGGTCGAGCAGGATCAGCGCCGGGTCGACCGTCTCCAGCCGGTCCAGCGCGGCGACACCGTTCTCCGCCTCCACCGGGCGCCACCCGCCGTCACGCACGAGCCGGACCAGCCGCTCGCGCGAGGCCGGGTCATCGTCCACGACCAGCACGACCGCGTCCGGGTCCGGGGCGAGCCGGCGGAGGACCGAGAGGAGCCGGGCGGGCTCGACGGGCTTGGTGACGTAGTCGGTGGCCCCGAGGGCGAAGCCCAGGCTCCGGTCGTCGAGCATGGTGACCATGACCACCGGGATCTCGCTCAGCGCCGGGTCCGCCTTCAGCGACGTCAGCACGGACCACCCGTCCACGCCCGGCATCAGCACGTCCAGCAGGATCACGTCGGGCTCCAGCTCCCTGGCCCGCTCGAGCCCCGCGGCGCCGTCCGTGGCGCTCTCGACCCGGAACCCGTCGCGGGAGAGCATGCGCTGGAGCAGGTCGTGGACCGTGGGGTCGTCGTCGATGACCAGGACCACGCCCGACTCGCCGGTCCCGGCCGCCTCGGAGACCTCCAGCCCCTCGGCCGCGCCGGCCTTCGGCCGCGACACCAGCGGTAGCCGCACGGTGAACGTCGTCCCGACGCCCGGCTCGCTGGCCACGCCGATGTCGCCGCCCATCATCCGGGCGAAGTGACGGCTGATCACCAGGCCGAGCCCCGTGCCGCCGTACTTCTTGGTCGTGGACGCCTCGGCCTGGCTGAACGCCTCCCAGATCCGGCCCAGCTGCTCCTCGGTCATCCCGATCCCCTCGTCGGCCACGCGGAGCAGCACCGACAGCGGATTCGACGGATCGGGCTCCGCCACCAGCCGGATCAGACCGTCCTCGGTGAACTTCGACGCGTTGCTGAGCAGGTTCAGCAGGATCTGGCGGACCTTCGTCATGTCGGCCGTCATGCTCCCGAGCTCCGCGGCGACCTCCAGCTCCAGCCGGTTCCCGTTCTTCCTGACCAGCGGCTCTGCGGTGGCCGCGACCTCCGTCATCAGGTCCCGCAGGATGAACCGCTCCAGGTACAGCTCGGTCTTGCCCGCCTCGATCTTGGACAGGTCCAGGATATCGTTGATCAGTGCCAGCAGGTGCCGGCCCGCCTTGTGGATCTTCTCCAGATCGGGCACGTAGGCGTCCTGGCCGTCGTCGACCGCCTCCTCCTGCAGCATCTCGCTGTAGCCGATGATCGCGTTCAGCGGGGTCCGCAGCTCGTGGCTCATGCTCGCCAGGAACGTGCTCTTCGCCTCGTTGGCCTGCTCCGCGGCCTCGAACAGCCGGGCGTTCTCGATGGCGATGGCCGCCTGGGGCGCGAACAGGTTCAGGAGCCGCAGGTCCTCCTCCTCGAACGGGCGGTCCCGGTCGGACCGGACGGTCGCGATCACGCCCACCAGCCGGTCGCCCATGAACAGCGGCGCCGCCATGGCCGTCTGGACCTTGTCGCCGCCGTACTTCGCCGACCGCTGGGCCCACTCCTGGTACCGGGGGATGACCAGCGCCTCGCCCGTCGAGGCCACCCGGCCCATCGCGCCCTCGCCGATCGCCATCCGGCTGCCCACGGCGTCGGCGCCCATGGCGTGGCTGGCCACGATCTCCAGCTCCTCCGCCTCCTCCTGGTAGATGGCCAGCTCGCCGCCCGACGCGTCGATCAGGGTGGCCGCCCGCTCCAGCACCTTCTGCAGCACCACGCTCAGCTCGAGCTGACTGGAGAGGTCGCGGAGCGTGTCGAGGAGCGCCCGCTGCTCCTCGGCCCGGTCCCGCTCCGCCGTGAACAGGCGCGCGTTCTCGATGGCCACGGCGGCCTGGGGCGCGAAGAGGTTCAGCCGACGCATGTCCTCCTCGTCGAACTCCCGGCCCGGGTCGGAGTGCACCGCGGCGATCACGCCGACCAGCCGCGTCCCGATCAGGAGCGGTGCGGCCATCACCGTCTGCACCGTCTCTCCGGCATAGCTGGCCGACCGGTGCTCCCACTCCTGATAACGCGGGATGATGAGCGGCTCCCGCGACCCGGCGACCCGGCCCATGGCCCCCTCGCCCGGCGCCATCCGCGTGCCCACGGCGTCCACGCCCATCCGGTAGCTCGCCGCGATGACCAGCTCGCCCGTCCGCTCGTCCAGCATGGCGAGCTCGCCGCCCGTGACCTCCAGCAGACGCGCCGCCCGCTCCAGGAGCGTCTGGAGGACGACGCTGAGCTCCAGCTCGCCCGCCAGGTCCGCCATGGTGTCGAGCACCGCCGCCAGCTCGTCGGCCCGCCAGTGCTCCGCGCTGTACAGGCGCGCGTTCTCCACCGCCACCGCCGTCTGCCGGGCGAACAGGTCCAGGAGCCGCTTGTCGGACTCGCCGAACGAGTGTCCCGGGTCACGGTGCACCACGGCGATGACGCCGACCAGCCGGTCCCGGGCCACCAGCGGGACCGCCATCACCGCCTGCACCACGTCCTGGGTGTACTTCGACGACCGGTGCGTCCAGTCCTGGTAGTTGGCGATGACCAGCGCGTCGCGGGTCTCGGCGGCCCGGCCCATGGCCCCCTCGCCCGGGGCCATCCGGGTGCCCACCGCGTCGGTGCCCATCCGATGGCTCGCCGCGATGACCAGCTCCTCCGTGTCGGGGTCCACCAGCGCGAGCTCGCCGCCGCTCACGCCGAGCAGGCGCACCGCACGCTCCAGGATCGCCTGCAGGAGCCGGGAAAGCTCCAGCTCGCCGGTCACGTCGGCCAGCGTGTCCAGGAGCGCTTTCTGCTCATCGGCCCGGCGGCGCTCCGCCTCCAGGAGTCGGGCGCGCCCGATGGCGATGCCCGTCTGCTGCGCCGCCGCCGTCAGGATCTCGAAGTCC
>JAWVYT010000158.1:0-5954 GCA_033722595.1 Longimicrobiales bacterium | reverse complement strand
GGGAGGCCGCGGCGCCGGAGCGACCGCAGGAGCTGCAGGAGAAGCGTCGTCGCTTCGCGGAAGAGCTGGGCGTCGACCCCGAGGACGCCGAACTGCTGACCCGGGAGGCCGCCACCGCCGACTTCTTCGAGGCCGGCCTGGCCGCAGACGCGTCGCCCCAGCGGCTCGCCAACTGGATGGTCAACGAGCTGCCCCGGGAGATCGGCGACCGCCCGCTGGCCAACCTGCCCTTCGCGGGCGCCGACCTGGGCGAGCTGGTGGCCCTCATCGAGGACGGGACGCTGTCCAGCAGCGCCGCCCGGGACGTGCTGGCGGTGATGGTGGAGACCGGCGAGACGCCCGACGCCATCGTCGAGGCGAAGGGGCTCCGCCAGATCAACGATCCCGCCGCCCTCGCCGATGTCATTGACGGCGTGATGAGCGACAACCCCGACAAGGTGGACGCCTACCGCGCCGGGAACACCAACCTGCTGGGCTTCTTCATGGGCCAGGTCATGCGCGTGACGGACGGGAAGGCGAACCCGGAGCTGGCGAAGCGGCTGTTGGAGGCGCGGCTCGCGGCGTCCTGACGCGACGATCGCCCGGTAAGCCGCTCCGGTCAGCCGCCCCCGGTCAACCGCCCGGGAAGAGCCGGACGCACGCGGCGGGCACCCGCGCGAACACCCGGTCCCCGGCGGATAGATCGGCGCCCTCCGGCGCCCGCGCGGTCACGGTGCCGTGGCCGTCATCCAGCTCCAGGAGCACGCTCCGGCCGGCCCCGGCCACGACCCGTACCGTGGCCGGCCGGCCGGGTCCGTCCCGGCTGACCTGAACGTCCTCCGGCCGGATGCACGCCCGGACCGTCTCTCCGGGCGCGCCGCCGACGGCGCACTCCACCGTCCCGAGCGGCGTCGTGACCCCACCGGACACGACCCGACACTCGACGATGTTGGCGTCGCCGAAGATCCGGGCCACGTACGCGTCGCGGGGGCTCTCGTACAGCTCGCCGGGCCGTCCCGCCTGGAGCACGGCCCCGTCGCGCATCACCGTGACCCGATCGGCCAGGTCGAGCACATCCTCGGCGTCGTGGACCACCAGGATCGTCGTGATCCCGGCCCGACGCAGGACTTCGCCGAGCTCCCGGCGGAGCTCCCGCTTGAGCGCCGTGTCCAGGTTGCTGAACGGCTCGTCGAGGAGCAGGAGCGCGGGCTCCGGCGCCAGCGCCCGGGCCAGCGCCACCCGCTGCTGCTGCCCGCCGGAGAGCTGGTGCGGGTAGCGGCCGCCGAGCCCGTCCAGCGAGACCAGGCGCAGCACCTCGGCGGCGCGAGACTCCCGCTCGGGCCGGGCCCGGTCCGCCAGCCCGTACATCACGTTCTCCAGCACGGTGAAGTGGGGGAACAGCCCGAAGTCCTGGAAGACCATCCCGACGCCCCGGCGCTCGGGCGGGACCCACGCGCCGCCGCCCGCCACGAGCCGGTCGCCGATCCGGACGGTGCCCGCGTCGGGGACCTCCAGCCCCGCGATCAGCCGGAGCAGTGTGGACTTGCCGCACCCGCTGCGGCCGACCACCGCGTGGATCTCGCCGTCCCGCGCCTCGAGCCCCAGCTCCCGCACGGCCGGGACCTCGCCGAACCGCTTGGCCACGCCTTCGACCGACAGGACCCGGGCCGGGTTCGCCGCGCTCATCCGGTCTCCCCGTTGGCGAGCACCCGGTGAAGCACGACCAGCACCGCGGTGGCCGTGAGGATCACCATGAGCGCGGACGGCGCGGACGCGGCCAGCTGCTCGTCGGTGGCCAGCTGGAAGGCCCGGGTGGCCAGCGTGTCGAAGTTGAACGGCCGCAGGATCAGCGTGAGCGGCAGCTCCTTCAGCACGTCGACGAAGACCAGGATCCCGGCGGCCCCGAGGGCGCCCTTGAGCAGCGGCAGCTCCACGCGGGCGAGCGTGCGTAACGGCGACGCGCCCGCCGTCCGAGACGCCATCCGGACCGACTCGCCCACCCGCTCGAACCCCGACTCCACCGACAGGAACGCCACCGCCATGAAGCGGACCAGGTAGGCGAAGAGCAACGCGAGGACCGTGGCGGTGAGCAGCGTCGCCGCGCCGGGCAGCACCGTCCGGTCCAGCGCCAGCACGGCGACCAGCACGCCCACCGCGATGACCGCGCCCGGGACCGAGTAGCCCAGCAGCGCCAGCTTGGTCGCGGCCGCGGTCAGGCGGCCCCGCTCGATCCGGGCGGCGTACGCCAGCACCACCGCCACCGCCACCGCCAGCCCGCCGGCCGCGGCGGCCAGCCCGAAGCTGTTCAGCGACAGCACGAGGAACCCGGCGTCCACCACCGTCCCCGCGCTCCGGCCGCTCCACGCCAGCAGCTGGGCCACCGGGAGCGCGAACCCGAGGACCAGCGGCGTCGCGCAGAACGCCACCGCGCCGGCCGCCCGCCAGCCCCGGAGCGGGTACCGCGCCGTGAACCGGGACGCGCCGGCGTCGCTGTACCGGGCGTCGCCCCGCTGCCACCGCTCGAGCACGAGGAGGACCAGAACGATCAGCATCAGGATCCCCGACAGCCGGATCGCCGTGTCCACGTCGCCGAGGGTGAACCACGCCCGGAAGATCCCGGTGGTGAACGTGGGCACGCCGTAGTACTTCACGGCGCCGTAGTCGTTCAGCACCTCCATCAGGACGAGCGCCACGCCGCCGGCCATCGCGGGCCGGACCAGCGGGACCCCGACCCGGAAGAAGACCGACCAGCCGCTCCGGCCCAGGAGCCGCGCCGACTCCAGCACCGACCCGGACCGCCGCTCCAGCAGCGTGCGCGACAGGAGGAAGACGTACGGGTAGAGCACCACCGCGAAGATCACGACCACCGCCTCGATCCGCATCACGTTCCACTGCAGGAACGCGTCGGACATGCCCGGCACCACCGTCCGAACCAGCCGCTGGACCGGCCCCGTCACGTCCAGCATCCCGGCCCAGGTGTACGCGGCCATGTACGCCGGCACCGCCAGCGGCAGCACCAGCGCCCACGAGAAGAAGCGGTGGCCCGGGAACCGGGTCATGGTCACCAGCCACGCGGCGCCCACGCCGAGGACGAGGGCCAGCACCCCGACGCCCAGGACCAGGATCACCGTGTTGCCGACGTAGGCCGGGAGCAGCGTCCCCGCCACGTGGTCCCACGACGGCCCGGCGGGACGGAGCACGCCGGCGCCGATGACCACGATCGGGACGGCGAGGACCGCCACCAGCGCCAGCGCCAGCCCGACCCACCGCCACGGGACCGCCCGCAGCCGCGTGAGCCGGGCGGCCGAAAGCCCTACGGCCATCCAACCCGGTCGAAGATCCGGACCGCCTCGTCGTTCAGCTCGCCCAGCACCGTCAGGTCCAGCGTGTCGGCCCGGAACTCGCCCCACGCGCGGAGCGTTTCCGACCACTCGACCCCCGGCTTCACCGGGTACTCGTGGTTGGCCTCGGCGAACAGCGCCTGCGCCTCGTCGCCCGAGAGGAACTCCAGCAGCCGCACCGCGTTCGTACGGTTCGGCGCGTGACGCGTGACGCCCGCGCCGCTGACGTTGACGTGCGCGCCACGGCCGTCCTGGTTCGGGAACCGGATCGAGACCGCGTCCGCCACGCGGCGGTCCTCCGGGTCCTCCGAGTCCGCCAGCCGCGCCAGGTAGTACGTGTTGACCACCGCCACGTCACCCACGCCCGCGGCCACCGCCTTGATCTGGTCCGTGTCCCCGCCCGCCGGCTCACGGGCCATGTTCCGCACCACGCCCGCGGCCCACGCCTCCGCCGCCTCCGGGCCCAGGTGCGCGACCAGCGAGGCCAGCAGCGACTGGTTGTACACGTTCGACGACGAGCGGATCAGCACCCGGTCCTCCCAGACCGGCTCCGCCAGCCCCTCGTACGTCGCCAGATCCGCCGTGTCCGCACGATTCGACGCGTACACGTACACCCGGGCGCGACGCGTAAGACCGAACCAGTGGCCGTCCCCGTCCCGCAAGTGCGACGGCACGTTCGACTCCAGCACCGACGAGCTCACCGGCTGCAGCAGACCCAGCGACTTCGCCCGGTGCAGACGCCCCGCATCCACCGTGATCAGCACGTCGGCCGGAGAGTCCTCGCCCTCGTTCTCCAACCGCGTGATCAGCTCGTCCGCCGACGCCGTGACCACGTTCACCCGGATCCCCGTCTCCTCCGTGAACTGCTCGAAGAGACGACGGTCCGCCTCGTAGTGACGGTGCGAGTAGACGTTCACCTCGTCGGCACCCGTATCGCCGCCGCACGCCGCCAGTCCCCCGGCGGCCAGCACCGCCACCATCGCCAGCCCGCGCGTCACCGCACCCTTCTTCGCTCCAGACCCCATGCGTCCTTGCCCGTGTGAATCGTTGAGAATGGATTTCAACGAAAGGCCACACGCGCCCCGTGTCAAGCGCGGGACCGTCGCGTCAAGGCGTGACGGTGTTCGCCACGATGTGGACCGCCGACGGCGCGAGCAGGCTTCGAGTCCGCTGGAAGACGATCCCGAGCGCCAGCCCCATGGGCGCCTGGACGACGGTGTTGAGCGCCGCCGCCAGCCACAGGTCGGCGCCCGCCCAGTCGGCGATGGACAGGATATGCCACCAGCCGAAACCCAGACTGGCCAGGACCAGCCCCCAGGCCGGCGTCCAGAGTCGGGTGAGCCGCGTCTGGATCACGCCCCGCCAGAGGAACTCTTCGCTGGCCCCGTTCAGCACCGTGTTGGCGAGGAGGGTCCGGAGGATACGGCCCACACCCGTCTGCCCGGTCGCCACATGGTACACCCACGCCGCCACGACGGGGGTGCCCCACGCGCCGATCACCCGCCACGAGCGCCAGCCCTTCCGGAGCCCGATCTCCCGGCGATGCGCGCCGAGGAGCAGTACCGCCGAGCCGGGGAGGACCACGTAGAGGACCGGGTTCACCACCCACAACGGGTCCGGGACGGGCAGCGCCCCGCCCAGCGCACGGGCGACGTCCACCACCGCCGACCAGCCCGGGAGCCGGCGGAGCTCGCTGATCGAAAGAACCGCCAGCGCGCCGGCCACGACGAGCTGAGCCAGGAGCCGGAGCCGGACGATGGCCTCGACCGGTCCCGCGTCGCCCGTCGCCTCCCCCCCGGCAGCGCGCTCCGGGCCCTCCGCCTCGACGGGCCGCCGTGAATGCGGAGACGGGCGGGCGGCTCCGGCCCCGTCGTCCGGTCGGGTCAGCCGGAGGGTGAGCCATACGAACAGGCCCAGGACGCCCGCCTCCGACACCGCCGCCCCGACCCACGTCCACTCGCCCCGGGCCGCCAGGAAGGCGACCGCCAGGAGCCAGGACGCTCCGAAGAGGAGGTAAGGGACGGGCCATCGGCGTGGATCCGGCACGCGCCCAAGCTGGATCGCCGGGCGCCGTCACGCCAGCAGGGCCGTGCAGCCGGGCGTTCCCGGATCCGCGCCGCGGCCGGTCGCGGGCCGGGTCGTGCAGCGGGTGTGGGTCGAATCACCACCTCGGAATCGGGTGTTCCCCGATTGCCCGGCCGACTCCGATGCAGTCAGCTTCCGGCGGGTACCCGAACCCCAGCGACCACAGACCCGACGACCATGCGATTCGTGCTCCCGGCGCTCCTGGCCCTTCACGGCGTCATTCATCTCCTGGGGTTCGTGAAGGCCTTCGAGCTGGCCGAGGTGGCGGAGCTCCAGCTGCCGGTGTCGCCCCGGGCCGGCCTGCTCTGGCTCGCGGCGGCGATCCTGCTCGTGGGCTCCGCCGCGGCGGTTTTCCTGACACCCCGGCTCTGGTGGGTGCCGGCGCTGGTCGGCGTGACCCTCTCCCAGGCGCTCATCATCGGCGCGTGGGGGGACGCCCGGTTCGGGACCATCGCCAACGGGATCCTGCTGGTGCCGATCCTCCTGGCCGCCGTCGACCTCCGGCCGTCGAGCCTCCGGTCCCTGTACCGGACGGAGGCCCGGGCGGCG
>JAWVYT010000157.1:0-5968 GCA_033722595.1 Longimicrobiales bacterium | reverse complement strand
CCCGCACCGAGCGGGTCGGCGTCGTGGGCGCGGGACCGGCGGGGCTGTCGGCCGCGTACCACCTGGCGCGCCTCGGATACCCGGTCACCGTGTACGACGAGGCCGAGGAGGCCGGCGGGATGCTGCGCCAGGGGATCCCGCCGTACCGGCTGCCCCGGGAGGTGCTGGATCGCCAGATCGAGCGGTACGCGGCGCTGGGGATCGAGTTCCGGCTCGGGGTCCGGCTCGAGGGGGACCTGGCCCGGCGCGAGCTGGAGCCGTACGACGCCGTCTTCCTGGCCACCGGCGCCCATCGGAATCGTCCGCTGGGGATCCCGGGCGAGGACGGTCCGGGCGTGTTGGCCGGGCTGGATTTCCTGAAGGCGGTGAACCGCGGGGAGCGGCCGGACATCGGCCATCGGGTGGCGGTGATCGGCGGGGGCAACACGGCCATGGACTGCGCCCGCACGGCGCTGCGTCTGGGGTCGGAGCCGGTCGTCGTCTACCGGCGGACCCGGGAGGAGATGCCCGCCATCGACCAGGAGGTCGTCGAGGCCATGGCCGAGGGGATCGAGTTCGTGTTCCTGGCGGCCCCGGAGTCGTTCCGGCATCGGGACGGCCGGCTGGTCGGGATGCACGTAACCCGCATGGAGCTGGGCGAGCCGGACGAGAGCGGGCGCCGCCGGCCCGTCCCCGTCCGCGACGGCGGGTTCGGGATCGAGGTGGACACGGTGCTCACGGCCATCGGCGAGGAGACGGAGCTGGACGTGCTGCCGGCGGAGCTGGAGGCCGAGTGGGGGGCCGTGTCGGTGGACGCCACGGGTGCCACCAGCGCGCCCGCCTTCTTCGCCGGTGGCGATCTGGCCGGGGAGGAGCGGACGGTAGCGGACGCGCTGGGCTCCGGGAAGCGGGCCGCCATCGGGATCGACCGCTATCTGCGGCGGCTCCAGAACGAAGGCGATGCCGTCGATCTGGACGCGCTGCGCTGGGGCGAGGGGAGCGTCAGCATCTCGCGATACCGCGGCGACGACCCGGTTCGGAGGACCAACCCGGCCAACGAAGTCGTCGATATCCCCGCGCTGCAGCTGGCGCACTTCCGCCAGGCGGAGCGGCAGCGGGAGCGGACGCGGACGGGCCCGATGGACTTCGGCGAGGTCAACCTGGGGCTGGATCTTACGGCCGCGGTGGCCGAGGCCAGGCGGTGCTTCAACTGCGCCGTCTGCAACGACTGCGAGCTCTGCCTGATCTTCTGCCCGGACAACGCCATCCGTCGCAGGCCGGGGGGCGGGTTCGAGGTCGACCTCGACTACTGCAAGGGGTGCGGGTTGTGTGCGGAGGAGTGTCCGCGCGGCGCCATCGTCATGACGCGGGAGGGTCTGTGAAGAAGGTCATGGTCGGGAACCACGCGGTCAGCCTCGGCGTGAAGCTGGCCCGGGCGGAGGTGATCTCGGCGTACCCCATCACGCCCCAGACGCAGATCGTGGAGATGCTGTCCGAGATGTGCGGCAGCGGCGAGCTGGAGGCCCGCTTCATCAAGGTGGAGAGCGAGCACTCGGCCATGGCCGCGTGCATGGGCGCCAGCGCCACCGGCGTCCGGACGTTCACGGCCACGTCGTCTCAGGGGCTGGCGCTGATGCACGAGCTGCTGCACTGGGCGGCGGGCGCCCGGCACCCGATCGTCATGGCCAACGTGAACCGCGCCATGGGGCCCGGCTGGAACATCTGGACCGACCAGAACGACTCGCTCTCGCAGCGGGACACCGGGTGGATCCAGCTGTACTGCGAGAACAATCAGGAGGTGCTGGACACGACCATCCAGGCGTTCCGGCTGGCCGAGCTCGTGAACCTCCCGGTGATGATCATCCTCGACGCGTTCTTCCTCTCTCACACCAGCGAGCCCGTCGACGTGCCCGGCCCGTCGCTGGTGGACGAGTTCCTGCCCCGTCGCGAGGCCGACGTCCGGCTGGACCCGGACGACCCTCGGGCGTTCAACGCGCTGGTCCGGCCGGACGCCTACATGGAGATGCGCTGGGACCAGCAGGAGGCCATGCGTCGGGCGCTGAGCCTGTTCCCCGAGATCGACGCCGACTGGCGTCTCCTCACGGGCCGGAGCTGGGGGGTGCTGGAGCCGTACCGTATCGAGGGCGCCGAGCTGATCCTGGTCACGTCCGGGACCATCACCTCCACGGCCCGCGAGGTCGTGGACCGGCGTCGCGCCGACGGCGAGGCCGTGGGGCTGGCCAAAGTGAAGATGTTCCGCCCGTTCCCGACCGCCGACCTCCGCCGCGTGCTGCGCGGCGCCCGCAAGGTGGCCGTGCTGGACCGCAACATCTCTCCCGGCCACGGCGGGATCTTCGCCGAGGAGATCCGGTCGGCGCTCTACGACGTGCCGCTGGACGACCGGCCGGCGCTGTACGGCTACGTGCTGGGGCTCGGTGGGCGGGACGTCACGCCCGGGACCGTGGATGAGGTCATCGAGCGGACCCGCGCGGCGGGCACACCGACGCGCGAGGACCTCTGGGTGGGGGTGAAGACATGAGCCAGGCCATGATCCGCGACATCGTCCCGAAGCGGGAGCTGCTCGACCCGGGCCACCTCGCGTGCCCCGGGTGCGGCGCGTCCCTCGCCATGCGCATGGTCCTGAAAGAGCTGGGGGACCGGACCATCGTGGTGCTGCCGGCGTGCTGCTGGAGCATCATCGCCGGGCCCTATCCCCAGAGCTCGCTTCACGTCCCGCTCTACCACACCGCGTTCGAGACCGCCGGCGCGGTGGCGTCGGGCGTCCGCGCGGCGCTCGATGTCCGTGGCGACACGGAGACCACCGTCATGGCGTGGGCCGGGGATGGCGGCACCTTCGACATCGGGCTCCAGTCGCTCTCCGGCGCCGCCGAGCGGAACGAGGACTTCCTCTACGTCACGTACGACAACGAAGCGTACATGAACACGGGGATCCAGCGGAGCTCCGCCACGCCGTGGGGCGCCTGGACCACGACCACGCCGTACGACGACCCGCAGTCCACCAAGAAGAAGGACATCCTGTCCATCATGGCGGCCCACCGGATCCCCTATGCCGCCACGGCTTCGACGGCGTACCCGGAGGACCTGCTCGACAAGGTCCGGAAGGCGAAGTCATTGAGCGGGACCCGGTTCCTGCACATCCTCTCGCCGTGCCCACCGGGCTGGAAGACCGCGGACGAGGCGACGATCGAGCTGGGCCGCATGGCCGTCCAGAGCCACGTCTTCCCGCTGCTCGAGGTCGAGGACGGCGAGCGGTGGCGGTTCACGCTGAACACGACCGGCGAGCCGGTGGGCCCCTACATCCGGGCGCAGGGCCGGTTCAAGCACCTGACCGACGAGGCCATCGCCCGGATCCAGCGGGATGTCGACGCCCGCTACGAGTTCCTGGCCCGGAGGGTCCGCGCCAGCGGCTGAGGACCGTACGCGATCAGCCTTCGGGCTCCTCCGCGGCGTCGGACGCCTCCTCCGGGTCCCCGGGTGTTTCCTCTGGGTCCTCCACGGGTCCGCCCCCGGCATCACCCCGGCCGCTGTCCGCCACCGCCTGTGATTCGCCGGCGGCCCAGTCCACGAGCAGCTGCCGCTCCGCGTCGGTCAGTCGCGCATCCCCGTGGAGGATCAGATAGCTCCGGAGCGGCATGTGCTCCTCCTTCACCTCCTCCGCGACCTCCTCGAGCTTGTCGGCCAGCTCCTCGAGGTCGTAGCGGTTCCAGGTCGAGAAGTTGAGCTCCGACCGCGCGTCCTCGACGTGGTCCCGGACCAGCCACTTGGCGGGCGCGACGGAGGCGTACCAGGGCCAGGCGGTCTCGTGCGAGTGGCAGTCGTAGCAGGACCGACGGAGTAGCTGGACGACCTCCGGCGGCGCTACCACCTCCTCCTCCACCGGCGGGTTCTCGGCGCCCGGCGATGGGACCAGCTGCAGGATCACGAAGAGGAGGATCAGCCCCCCGATGACGTACGGCCAGGGTCGATTCATCATGACTTTGCTCGTCGGTTACTGCCTGTCGGAGCTCGACCGCGCCGCCGCGTACGGGCCGGTACCCGTCCGGTTGCCCGCGGTCGACCTCCACCGCTATGGTTCCTCCATCACGGCCCGAAGGTGGGCCATCTGCCTCGCGCGACACGAAGGAACACCGGTGAAAATGTACGAACATCGTCGGGTTACGGCCATCGCAGTCGTTCTCACGACCGTCCTCGTCGGGTGCAACGGGGACACGGCCGGGCCCGCACTCCCACCCGAAATCGGGGATGCCCCGAACGTGGTGGACGACCTGATCACGCCGATGGAGCAGCTCGTCGCGCCGGTCGCGGCCGTTCGTGAGGCGTTCCCGGCGCTGGTCGATCAGGGGCTGAGCTACGACCCCGCGACGCTGGCGTTCGCCGCGCCCCTGGGTATGATGGAGCCGACGCTCCGGCAGGTTGCCTCCGACGTGCAGATCCCTGCGACGCTGGCGGGCGAGACGTTCGTCTACGACGTCGATCAGTCCGCCTGGGTCACGGACCCCGCGCGGACGGCGCCCGACTCGGTCGTGCGCATCATCTGGTACGCGACCGATATCGGCGGCAGCAAGGTGTTCCCGCTCGTCGAGCAGGGGCACGTGGACCTGACGGACGAGGATGACGGGGTCGGCAGCCGGATCGGGATGCGGATGGTGGCCACGACAGACTCGGGCGACATCGTGCTGGCGGACCTGACGGAGCGGCAGGACACGTCCACGGCGGGGACCACCCAGACGGCCCGGTTCGAGGGCCAGGGCTACTACGACATCGACCGCCGGGTCGACTTCCAGATGGACTACGAGCTCGCCACCGAGACGGCGGCGGTGGACAGCCAGTACACCATCGATGTGAGCCTGACCGGCCAGAGCAGCAGCCTGGACTGGCACGTGTCCGGTTCCGTGGACTCCACGGGCACCCTGGACCAGCTCGTGGACGTCACCGTCTCCGACGCGGGCACGCCCACGCGTCTCGTGCTGAACGTGACCATCGACGCCTCGGGGTCGCAGTCCGGGAACGGCACGCTGTCCCACGCGGGTCAGGACGTGGCGCGGATCGATGTGGCCGGGTTCGACTATTCCTACACGCCGTCGGGCGGCGGCTCCTTCTCGCTGGGCCAGCAGGCGGATCTCGACTCACTGATCGTCACGCTGTACTTCGCCGGGCTGGACGCTCTCTCGAGATTGCCGCTGGTCCTCCTCTTCGACTAGACGCCCATGGGCTGGATCACGGATCCCGAGATCTGGATCGCGTTCGCGACGCTCACGTCGCTGGAGATCGTTCTCGGGATCGACAACATCGTCTTCATCTCCATCGTCTCGAGCCGGCTGCCCGAGGATCAGCAGCCGCTGGCCCGCAACGTGGGGCTGTCGCTGGCCATGATCACGCGGATCCTGCTGCTCCTGGTCCTGGCGTGGATCATCGGGCTGACGGCCCCGCTGTTCAGCGTGCTGGGCGAGGAGGTCAGCGGCCGCGACTTGATCCTTCTGGGCGGCGGTCTCTTCCTGGTGGCGAAGAGCACGTACGAGATCCACCACAAGCTCGAGGGGGAGCGGGGCGAGGGGCCCCGGGGCAAGGCATACCCTTCGTTCCGGTCCGTCATCTTCCAGATCCTCCTGCTCGACCTGGTCTTCTCCCTGGACTCGGTGATCACGGCCGTCGGGATGGTCGACGAGATCGGCGTCATGGTCGCAGCCGTGATCGTGGCGGTGATCGTCATGCTGGTGGCCGCCGGACCCATCAGCCGGTTCGTGGAGGCGCACCCGACGATCAAGATGCTTGCGCTGTCGTTCCTGCTCCTGATCGGCGTAATGCTGATCGTCGAGAGCTTCGATATGCACGTGCCGAAGGGCTACATCTACTTCGCCATGGCATTCTCGCTCTTCGTGGAGCTGCTCAACCTGCGGCTGCAGAAGGTCCGCAAGGAGCCGGTTCACCTCCGGGAGACCGAGGCGCTGGACGACGAGGCGGCTCCATT
>JAWVYT010000156.1:0-5989 GCA_033722595.1 Longimicrobiales bacterium | reverse complement strand
GGCTACACCCAGCTCATGCCCGCCACCGCGTTCGACCTCGACCCGTCCCTCGAGTACCGGGACCTGTTCGACCGGGAGACCAACCTGCGACTCGGGTTCCGGTACCTCCGGTGGCTCATCGATCGCTACGACGGCGACCTGCGGACCGCGCTCCTGGCGTACAACCGGGGGCTCGGGACGGTGGACAGCATCCGCCGGGCCGGCGGCGATCCGGGCAACGGCTACGCCCGGGCGGTCATGGAAGGGACGCGCTGAGGGCTCGCGCCCCCATGTTCGGTCCGGAGACGGCCCCAGGCGCCGGGCTCAGTCCGGGGCGTGCAGGAAGTTGCCCAGCGTGCGGTTCATTGCGCTGAGCACCGCCACCGCCGCGGCGGCGAGCGGCTCGTCGGTCACCAGGACGGCGCCGACGAGCCGGTGCTCGGCGCCTTTCGAGCGGTAGAGCGACGCCACCATCAGGTCCTCGTCGAACGCGTGGATCGCTTTCACACCGATGATCCGCAGCGCCAGCGACTGCCCGGTGAGCGCCTCGAGCGCCGCGATCGCGGCCCGGGCGGTCGTCTTCAGCTCGATGGCGAGGCCGCTCTCACCGGTCGCCTCCCCGGTGTACCGCGCGTCATCCCATTCCAGCGTGACCGTGACCTTCACCCGGCCACCCGGCAGGGGCGCCCGCTCGGCCGACACGAAGCGGACCCGGCGCCTCGGTCCGGGCGCCGTGGGGAGCGTGACCCGGATGCGGATGCCCGCCGGGTCGTAACCCAAGTCCGCCAGGCGGTTGCGGACGGCCAGCTCCACGGGGCCGTGCTGGTGCCCGGAATCCCGGACCACCCACACATCCGTGCCGGTGCGGGCATCGAACGCGGCGTGGAGCACCCCGTCCACCCGCATAAGCTCCGCTTCGAGCTGTTCGCGCGCCTCGGCGTCGCGGCCTACTGACATGGCCGTGTCCCGTTCTCGGGGGGTACAGGTCGAGGGAGAGGGTGCCCCGCGGGTCGTGGCCAAGATAGGCGGCGTCGCATCACGGGGTCAAGCGGACCCCGAGCTGCTAGAATCGGAGCAGGCCGCCGACACCGCCGAGCTCGCCCATGGCCGAAGCCGGCACGAAGTCGACCTCGATCCCCTGATCGGCCGCGAGCCGGACCATGGTCTCGCCCAGGTCGACGCTGTTGGTCACGGTGCCGCCGCAGTACGGGCAGCTCCCCGCCTCGCTCGTAAGGAAGAAGCCGCAGCTGTCGCACCGACCGCCTCGCTGGCTCATGCCGCGGGTGATGACCAGGGCCTCGAGCTTGCCTTCCTGCAGCTCCTTCAGCGTCTCGTCCACCCCCGCCACGGCTTTGTGGGACTGGCGGACCCGCTCGCGGAGGATCTGGATCACCCGGGCCTCCTCTTCCTCCAGCCGGTCCTGGAAGATCGGGGCGAGGCGGTCCCGGATCTCCGGCGCCGTGGCCTCGATGTCCATCCGGTCGGTATGGGCGATCATCCGCTCCGCCGAGTCGGGCAGGAACTCGCGGAACTTCTGCACGTTCTCGTGCGTGCCCAGCAGGATCAGGTCATCCGGGTCGTGCCGCCGCACGAACGCCTGGACCTCGTCGGCGAACTCCTTGAAGAAGTGCTTCGTCTCCTCGGCCTTCCGGTCCTGGAAGTCCTTGGCGCTGAACCCGCCCCGCTTCACGTCGTGGGGCGCGGGGTACGGCTCGGTCTCGACCTCCCGCTCGTTCAGCGTCTGGTCCAGGAACAGGCTCATCAGGCGGAGGTGCTCCCGGTCGACCACCACCACGCCGTGATGGTGGTAGCGCTCCAGGATCTCCACCAGCGGTGCGACCACCGGCCGGCGGTAGATCTCGATCCGGTTCTCCAGCGGGACCGAGACCTGGTGGACCTCCGTCCAGTCGCCGCCCAGGTCCCGGAAGAAGGCGACGCCCTTCTTCGACTCATCGAACTCGGAGCCCAGCCACCGCTCGAGCTGGTCGAAGGCCTCGCCGAGCGGCTCCTGATGGTGGTTCGCCCGGTCGCTGTCCAGCTCCGGGTGCTCGGCCTTCTTCTGGTTCAGGAAGACCTGGTACGTCCGCTTCTGGTTCTTGTTGACGGACATGTCCAGGTAGACGGTCAGGATGCCCGCTTCGGAGTCCGGACGGTCGATGAGCTGCTGGATGTCGTCGCGTGAGATCATGGCGGTATGTCAGGGTGAGCGTGGTAGGCGCACCCTGTGAGCCGAGCAAGAGACGTGCCCGATCCGACGCCTTCCCTACAGGTGGTAGTTGGGTGCTTCCCGCGTGATCTTCACGTCATGGGGATGGCTCTCCCGCAGCCCGCCGCCCGTAATGGTCACGAACACCGTCTCGGTCCGCAGCCCGGGGATGTCCGCCACGCCACAGTACCCCATCCCGCTCCGCAGCCCGCCCACCAGCTGGTAGATCACATCCGACATCGGGCCCTTGTACGGGACCCGGGCCTCGATCCCCTCCGGCACGAACTTCCGGGCCTCCCGCTCCTCCTGGAAGTAGCGGTCCGCCGAGCCCTCCTCCATGGCCGACAGGGAGCCCATCCCCCGCACCGTCTTGTAGCGCCGGCCCTCAAGCAGGAAGCTCTCGCCCGGGCTCTCCTCGGTACCCGCCAGCAGCGAGCCCATCATCACTGCGCTGGCCCCGGCCGAGATGGCCTTCACGATGTCGCCCGAGTACCGGATCCCGCCGTCGGCCACCACCGGAACGGCCTCGTCCACACCCGCGACCGACTCCATGACCGCCGTGAGCTGCGGCACGCCCACCCCCGTAACCACCCGGGTGGTGCAGATGCTCCCGGGACCCACCCCCACCTTCACGGCATCGACGCCCCGCTCGACCAGCGCGCGCGCCCCATCGGCCGACGCCACGTTGCCCGCCATGATCTGGGCATCCGGATACGCCTTCCGGGTCCGCTCCAACGCGTCGAGCACGCCCTGGGAGTGCCCGTGCGCCGTATCGATCACCAGGAGGTCGACGCCCGCGTCGATCAGCGCCCCGGCCCGGTCCATGTCCGATCCGGACGTGCCGATCGCAGCCGCCACCCGGAGCCGACCGTGCTCGTCCTTGCACGCGTTCGGGAAGTTGCGACGCTTGAAGATGTCCTTCACCGTGATCAGACCCCGGAGCGTGCCCCCCTCGTCGACCACCGGGAGCTTCTCGATCCGGTGCCGGTGCAGGATCCGCTCCGCCTCCTCCAGCGACGTGCCCACCGGCGCCGTCACCAGCCCCTCCTGCGTCATGACCTCCCGGATCGGCTGGTCGAGGTCCGTCTCGAACTGGAGGTCCCGGTTCGTGATGATCCCGACGAGATGGTCGCCGTCCTCCACGATCGGGACCCCGCTGATGGAGAACTGGGCCATGAGCTGGTTCGCGTCCCGCAGCTTCGCATCCGGCGACAGGGTGATCGGGTTCATGATCATCCCGCTCTCCGAGCGCTTCACACGGTCCACCTCCGCCGCCTGCCGGTCGATCGTCATGTTCTTGTGGATCACGCCGATCCCGCCCTCGCGGGCCATCGCGATGGCCATCCGCGACTCCGTGACCGTGTCCATGGCCGCCGAGATCAGCGGGATCTGCAGCCCGATGCCCCGCGTCAGCTGCGTGGTCACCGACGTGTCCTTCGGATGGACCGTCGAATGCCGCGGAAGCAGCAGTACATCATCGAAGGTCAACGCCTCGCCCACGATCCGATCCCGACCCGCTTCCGTCATGTATCTGCCCCCGGATGCACGACACCCGCGCGCCGCCACTCGGCGGCTCCGCGGGTGATTTTTCGTTGCCCTGTCTCGCTGGTTCCTCGTACCATGGCGGAACCTACGGCGCGCGCCGCGAGGGTGTCAAGGCGGCTCCGTCAGGCCCCCACTACCAGCGTTCCGACCACCCCTTCAACAGCCCGTGCACCGGCGCAGGAAGCAGCGTCCCGAGGTCCTCCAGACCGTCTTCCAGCCGATCCAGGCCGTCCTCGCTGCCCTGCCAGTTCGATCGCACCACGTCATCACCGGCGTTCAGCACCAGACGCCGCACCGCCAGCCCCAACAGGAACAGGTCGTCGGTCCAGCCCAGGATGCCGAGGATATCCGGGACCAGGTCCAGAGGCATGAACACGTACGCGAGCACGCCCAGCACCAGCCCCTTGTCCACGAGACGTACCCGCCGGTCCGTCATGAGCCGCGCAAGGAGACCCACGAAGCGCGGGAGGATCGGGATCAGCCGCGTCGCCGCGTTCCGCGACTTCTTCCGACCGCGCCCGAACAGCCTCACCGGGTCCCGTCCGGCTCCGTCGACGGCTCCGTCCCGCCCGTCGCCCCGCTCTTCCCGCCGGCACGCCCGGCACCCGAACCATCCGCGTCGGCCCCGCGCCGTCCCACCGAGACCCCGGTCTGGTCCGGCGGCGCGACCAGATCACGACCCAGCGAACGGACACCGTCCAGCACCTTCCCCGCCGTGCTCATGACCCGCATCGTCCCCTTCATCGCCTTCGGTGCGACCGACCGCACCCGCATCTGGTCCTCCACGCGCTCCGCAAACTGCTGGAACGCGTCCGGCTTCCGACCCGCCGCCCGGGCGTACTTGAGCTCCAGGAACTCGATATAGTCCAGCACCTGGTACAGCCGATCCTCCGGCAGCTGCTCCAGCTTCCGCAGGATCCGCTTCCTCGTCACATCCTCCATGACCTCTCTCCCTCGGTGTCCTCGGCTCCCGAGCCCCACTACGAACGGGGAGCACGACGAGTTTCCCCCACACGAAAGTAAGCGAAATCCCGACTTGACGCTCCCTCCGGCGCGGCCCTACCTTGGGGCGAGTTGAGAACGAATCTCAATCTCAAAACAGACCACTCTGCACACGATACCAATGAACAAGATCCATGCGCGGGCGACCGCACTGATCCTCCTGCTGCTCGCTTCGCCGGCCGCGGCCCAGACGGTCCTGGCGGGTACGGGCGCGACGGCCCCGGCGGGCGAGAGCGTCGAGCGGGAATCGTACCTGATGGGCACGCGCCTGTCTATGGAGATCCACGCAGTGGACGCGGCGGCGACCGCGGAAGCGGTGAACGAGGTCGTTCGAAACGTGGAGGAGCTTCTCAGCACCTGGCGGGAGGGCACGGAGCTGTCGGCGCTGAACCGGGCGCCGGTGGCCGAGCGTCATCGCGTCTCCCCTGCCCTGATGTCGATCCTGGAGGAGACCGGTCGCTGGGTGGTCGAGACCGACCGGGCGTTCGATCCTGCCGTGGGTCCGCTCCTGGACGCCTGGGACGTCCGGGAGGGGGAGGTAGCGGAGCCGGGCCCGGCGGAGCTGGCGGCGGCGCGGAAGGCGGCCGGATGGCACCGGATCGTGCTGGAGCCGGCGCGGTCGGCGGTGACGCGCACGGTCCCGGGGGTCTGGATCGATGCCGGGGCGTTCGGCAAGGGGTTGGCGCTCCGCGAAGCGGTGGGCGCACTGCGATCCGCCGGTGCCATCGGCACGCTGAACTTCGGCGGGCAGATCGTGGCCGTGGGCGCGTCGGCGCAGGTCGACGTGGCCGATGCGCGGGTCCGGGATCGCGGTCTGCTGACGCTGACGATTCGCGACGCGTCCGTGGCTACGACGGGGCTGTCCGAGCGGGGCGGCCACGTCCTCGATCCGCGGTCGGGTCAGCCGGTGGAGGACTGGGGCAGCGTCACGGTGGTGGCGGAGGACCCCATGGAGGCGGACATCCTCTCCACGGCGCTGTACGTGATGGGACCCGAGGCCGCGCTGGAGTGGGCCATGGAGCGGCCCCAGGGCGTGCTGATCCAGGACGTACGGTCGGGCGAGGGGGTCGTGCATTGGAACCGCGCCATGGAGTCGTGGATGGACGGGGACGACTCGGCCGCCGCGGCGGCAGCGACCGTGGACCCCGAGGCCGTGGTGGAGGCCGCGGAATCGGTGCCGGTCCGGCAGGACACGTCGGAGATCGAGCGGCTGAAGCGGCAGGTGGAGGCCATCACGCGTGAGCTGGAGCGGATCCG
>JAWVYT010000155.1:0-5999 GCA_033722595.1 Longimicrobiales bacterium | reverse complement strand
CCACGTTCTGGCCCGTGGTGTAGCTGGTAGCGCTCACGGCCACGGCCTTGAGCCGGCCCTGGTGGAGGTTGTAGTCGATCCCCGTGATCTCGCCCTCGATGGTGGCCATGGCCTCCGTCAGGTAGCGCCGCAGCGGTGCGGTGTCCAGGAGCGCCTTCGCCTTCGGCGGAGGCAGCAGTCCGCCCGACACCAGCTGCAGGGCCCAACGGGAGATCATGAAGGCGAGGTGCGGCGCGTCCGTCCGGAACACCCGGTCCGGCGTGAGCTCGCACCACAGCTCCGTGAGCTCTTCGGCCGCCTGGGCGAGCGTGCCGTGGTGCGCGGCCAGATGGACCGCGTTCACCGCACCTGCGGATACGCCGGTCAGGATGGGGACCTCGAGCTCCGGGAAATGGCGGCCCAGACATCGGAGCAGGCCGACCTGGTACGCGCCCCGGGCACCCCCGCCCGTCAGGACGAGCGCGAGCTCGCTGGGCGACGACGGCGAGGTGTCCAGGGGGCCGAAGCTCGCCAGGTCCTTCCATGTGAACTTCGGGAACTTGAAGCGCGGCATAGGACTGCGATCCTTCGGCTGTCGCTCGGATCCCGGACGGCCATGCGTCCGCTCGCCGGCCGACCCCGTGCTATCGGAATCGGCGGGAGACGCGCCGGGTTCCGCCGGCCGGGGTCAGTCGCCCTCCCCTTCAACGTACACGGTGCGGGTCGGGTAGGCGAAGTCGACGCCGAACTCCTCGAACCGTCCGACGAGCTCGAGGTTGATGGCCTGCTGCGTGTCCATGTACGCGTTGTAGTCGGGGACGAGCATGTAGTAGACGACCTCGAAGTCGAGCGACGAGTCGCCGAAGCCTGCGAAGTGGGCCCGGTCGAACCGGGTCTCGTCGCGGCTCTCGATCACCTCCCGGACGATGTCGGGGATCTGCGCCAGCCGGTCCCGCGGCGTCTGGTAGGTCACCCCGAAGCGGAAGAGCGCCCGCCGCTCCTGCATCCGCTTGTAGTTGCGGATCCGGCTGGAGAGGAGGTCGTTGTTGCTGAAGACGAGCTGCTCGCCGGAGAGGGAGCGGACGCGCGTCGTCTTCATGCCGATGTGCTCGACGGTGCCCATCAGGTCGCCGACGATGATGAAGTCCCCGATGACGAACGGCTTGTCGAGGACGATGGAGAGCGACGCGAAGAGGTCGCCGAGGATGTTCTGAACGGCGAGCGCGACGGCGATCCCGCCGACGCCGAGGCCGGCCACCAGCGCCGTGATATCGACCCCGGCGGTGTCCAGCGCGACCAGCGCGACCAGGGTCCAGAGTCCGAGGCGGAGGAGGAACCCCACGAACCGGAGCGTGGTCGCCTCCGCCGCGTCCTCCTCCATCCGGCGCTGCGCGTAGCGATCGACGCCCTGGTCGATCCCTGCGTTCCCCCAGAAGCCGATCTGCAGCAGCGTGGCCAGGAGGACGAGCGCGTGGACGCCGGTGGTGACGCGGTCGGACAGCTCCACGACCTGGGCGCCCGCGAGGACGGCGAGGGCCAGGAGGAAAAAGAACCGGGTGCGGCCGAGGACCGCGGCCAGGAGGTCGTCGATCTGGTTCCGGGTGTGCTCCGAGAGCCGCGTGAGCTGTCGGATCAGCAGCGTCTTCACGCCGGCGAGGAGGCCCAGCACGAGCAGGGCGAGTCCGACGGCGATCAGCCATTCCAGGACGGTGTTGCGGAAGAAGACCGTGTCGAGGAAATCCATGGTGCCTCCCCGTCAGCCGATCTCCAGCATTCGCTCGATGGCCGCCCGGGCCTCGGTGCGGGTGGGCTCGGGCACGTCGATCTCGTACCGGTCGTGGAGGAGGGCGTCGCGCACGTTCTCGAGGGTAATCTCGTTCATGTGCGGGCAGCGCACGGAGCAGAGTCGCACCATCTCCTTGCCCTCGGTCTCGGCCACGATGTTGTCGGCCATGGAGCACTCGGTCAGGAGCAGGTAGCGGTCGGCATCGGATTCGCGCACGGCCTTGATCAGAGCGCTCGTACTGCCGCTGAAGTCGCTCGCCTCCACGACGTCGGGGCTGCACTCGGGGTGCGCGAGGACCTGGACGTCGGGGAACTGGCGCCGGACGTTCGCGATGTCGTGCACCGTGAACTGCTCGTGGACCTCGCAGCGGCCCCGCCAGCCGACTATGTCGTACTCGAGCTCGCCGGACTCGCCGGCCGACTTCCCGTTCCCGCTCAGCCCGCCCGGCGCGCCGCCATCCACCTTCGGGAAGATGATGGTCTTGCCGGTCTCCCGGGCCACGTTCTTGGCCAGGTACTCGTCGGGGAGGAAGATGACCCGGTCGCTGTCCAGGCTCTCTACCACCTTCACCGCGTTGGAGCTCGTGCAGCAGATGTCGGTCTCGGCCTTCACGTCGGCGTACGTGTTCACGTAGGTGACCACGGGCACGCCGGGGTACTTCTCCTTGAGCCGTCGCACGTCCTCCCCGGTGATGGACTCGGCCAGCGAGCATCCGCCTTTCGGGGTGGGCAGGAGTACCTTCTTCTCGGGGCTCAGGATCTTCGCGGTCTCGGCCATGAACCGGACGCCGCAGAACACGATCGGGTCGCCGGGGGCCTCGGCCGCGAGCCGGCTGAGCTCCAGGGAGTCGCCCTTGAAGTCGCAGACGGAGTGGTAGAGCGCCGGCTCCATGTAGTTGTGGCCCAGGATCACGGCGCCGCGGTCGGCCTTGAGCCCGTTGATCTCGGCGGCCAGCCCGGCCTTGTGCCGGAGCTCGAAGTCCGGCAGCACGTCGCCGAGCCGGGCCTGCAGCGCGCCGTACATGTCGTCGGAGGACGTGGTCCGTGCGGTATCGATCTTCGTGGTATCCATCAGATTAGTCTCAACCTTCCCAGTCGAACTCCAGGGCGACATCCAGTGCCGGGGCCGAGTGTGTGAGCGCGCCCACGGAGATCAGGTCGACTCCCGACTCCGCAGCGGCCCGTACGCTCTCCAGCGTGATCCCGCCCGAGGCCTCGGCCAGTGCCGCGCCGCCGACCTGCTCCACGGCGAGCGTGAGCTGCTCGGGCGTCATGTTGTCGAGCAGGACCCCGTCGGCGCCCGCCTCGAGGGCGTCGGCCAGATCCTCGATGCGGTCCACCTCGATGGTCACGAACACGCCGTGCCCCATGCGACGACGGGCTTCCCTCACGGCGTCCGGCACCGTGGTGCCCGCCCGCTTCAGCGCCGCCCGGTGGTTGTCCTTGAGCATGAAGCCGTCGGACAGGTCCATCCGGTGGTTGCGGCCCCCGCCGCAGCGCACGGCGTACTTCTCCAGGACCCGGAGGCCAGGCGTGGTCTTGCGGGTGTCGACGATCCGGGCGCCGGTGCCCTCCACGGCCCGGACGTACTCCCTCGTCAGCGATGCGATCCCGCTCAGGCGACCGACCCAGTTCAGGGCCACGCGCTCGCCCGAGAGTATCGGTCGGGCCCGCCCCTGGATCGAGGCCAGTGGAGTGCCGGCGGTGACCTGGTCGCCGTCGGCGGCCTCGAGGGTCACGCCGAGGTCGGGGTCCAGCTCGAGGAAGACGGTCCGGGCCAGGTCGAGCCCGGCCACGACGCCCGCGGCCCGGGCCACGAGGGTGGCGGCCGCGCGAGCGTCCCACGGGATCAGGAGGTCGGTGGTGATGTCCCCCGACCCGAGGTCCTCGGCAAGGGCGTCCCGGGCGTATCGCTCGAGCACCGGGTTGGGCAGCGTCGGCCCTGCGGCGGTCTCCATGGTGGGATGGAACCCGAGAGCCCGGGCTATGTTCCTGGGCTCAGCGCGACCTGGTGGACGGCCAGGATCTCGGGCAGCCCCGCGAGCGCATCGAGGAGCTCCGACGGGAGCTTCCCGTCCACGGCGATGGCGGCCAGCGCCTCGCCCCCGGCCTCCATGCGGCCCTGGTGGTACTCCCCGATGTTGACGCCGGCCTCCCCGAGCAGTGTGCCCACGTGGCCGATGACCCCGGGCACGTCCCGGTTGCGCAGGATGACCAGCACGCCCTCCGGACGGACATCGACGCCGTAATCGTCGATCCGGACGATGCGCGGGTGATCGCCCCGTAGCGCGCCCGCGACCCGGGCCTCGCAGCCGTGACCGGCGACCCGCAGCTCGAGGTACTCGGGGAACCCGGAGTCCTCCTGCAGATACGACCGGCTCGTATGGATCCCCCTGGACTCGGCCAGGTGCCCCGCGTTGACCAGGTTCACGTTGTCGGACCCGAGCACATCGCGGAGGAGGCCGACGAGGGCGGCGGCGGTGAGGGGCCGGAGCGCCTCCTCCGCGGCGGTCCCGGCGTACCGGACGTCCAGCGTCTCGATCCGGCCGCAGAGCGCGCGGGCGACCTGGCCCAGGCGTCCGCCCAGCTCCATGAGGGGACCCAGCCGCCGGATCAGGTCACCCCCGACCGCCGGCCCGTTGATGGCCCGGGACACATCCCCGGTCAGCAGGGCGTTCCGTACCGACTCGGCCACCTCATAGGCGACGTTGTGCTGCGCCTCCTCGGTGGCCGCGCCGATGTGGGGCGTGAGGACGGCGTTGTCCAGCGACCGCAGCGGATGGTCGGCGGGAAGCGGCTCGCTCTCGTACACGTCGAGCGCCGCGCCCGCGATGCTTTCGCTCCGCAGCGCGTCGGCGAGCGCCGTCTCATCGAGGACCCCGCCCCGGGCGGCGTTGACCAGGACGGCCGACGGCTTCATCCGCCCCAGCTCGTCGGCGCCGATGAGCCCGCGGGTCGCATCGGTGAGGGGCACGTGCAGCGAGACCACATCGCCCCGCTCCATGGCCTCCTGGAGTGAGACCGACTCGATCTCCAGCTTCCGGGCCCGTTCCTCCTGCAGGTACGGGTCGTAGGCGATCACGCGCATCCCGAACGCACGGGCCCGCCGCGCCACCTCGCCTCCGATCCGGCCGGCACCGACCAGGGCCAGTGTCTTGCCCTGGAGCTCGGAGCCGCGGAACCGCTTGCGGTCCCACTCGCCCGCCCGCATGGAGCGGTCGGCGGCCGCAACCTTCCGCATGACCGCCAGCATGAGTGCCAGCGTGAGCTCGGCCGCGGAGGCCGTGTTGCCCGAGGGCGCGTTGAAGACCGCGATCCCCTGCTCGGTGGCGGCCTGGACGTCGATGTTGTCCACGCCCACGCCGGCCCGGCCGATGACCCGGAGCCGGGTCTGCCCCTCGAGGACGGTCCGGTCGAGCGTGGTGCTGGACCGGACCAGCACGGCGTCGACGCCAGCCAGCGCTTCCCGGAGGCCGTCGTCGTCCAGGTCGGTGGACTCGACCAGCTCGAAGCCTTCCTCGAGCGGGGCGAGGCCCGTGGCCGGGATCCGGTCGGCCAGGAGGATCCGCATCTCCGACAGGAGAACCCGCTGCTCATCCACTGTGGACGACCATCTCCTTGAGCACCTCCTCCACCATCTGGAGGAGCGCGTTCAGCTCGTCGATCGTGTGGTCGCCCATGTGACCGATGCGGAACATGTCGTGGCGGGTCTTGCCGTAGCCCGGGGCCACGACCCAGCCGTGGGCCCGGAGGCTCGCGCAGAGGTCCGTGGCGTCCATGCCCGCCGGCAGCGTAACGCAGGTGACGGTCGGCGACCGGTAGCCGACAGGCGCCAGGATGCCGAGCTCGAGCCCGTCGCCGCGCATGGCGTCGATCCAGGCGTACGTCCGGTCGGCCATGGCCTGATGCCTCGCCCAGCGCGCCTCGATCCCCTCCTCCAGGATCGACTCCATCTGGACCGCGGCGGCGTACATCAGAGAGATGGCCGGCGTATTCGGCGCCTGGCTCTTCTCCAGGTTCTTCTCGAACGACACTGCGTCGAAGTAGTAGCCTCGCCGCGGGTTGGACCGGGCGCGCTCCAGGATGTGCTCCTGGGCCACGGCGAACCCGAGTCCCGGCGGCAGGGCCAGCGCCTTCTGGGCGCCCGTGACGACGAAGTCGATGTTCCAGGCATCGGTCTCGAACCGTGCGCCCGCCATGCTGCTCACGGTGTCCACCAGCACCACGGCGCCGTG
>JAWVYT010000154.1:0-6032 GCA_033722595.1 Longimicrobiales bacterium | reverse complement strand
TCCACCATGGGCGACCAGACCCGACCGAATCGCCCCTCCTGGAACGACCTGCCCAGGGCGACGCGCCAGAACCCTTCCCGCTCGGCCCGCGCGGTGCTCGCCGGCAGCTCGCTCCCGACCATCAGCTGGAGAAACGCGTCACCGGGCAGGATCTGGCCGAACGAGACGAAGGGCTCGAAGATCGTCGTGCCGGCACCGACGCCGTCGTCCTCGTCGCCGACCGGCAGGACCACCTCGCCCGCCACGCTCAGGATCGAGCCGCCGGCCGCGCTGTGCCAGACCGCGTGCTTGACCCCGAGCGCGACATCGCCGAAGCCGCCCGTCCAGCCCCCGCCGGTCGACTCCATGACGGCGTACGGCACCACGATCTCCCACTGACTCCGGGCGCCGAACCGGGACTCGTAGACGGCCTCGCTGGTCCACATCGCCGACGAGCCCGTACGGGAGCCGACCGTCCATACGGCTTCGTCCTCCGGGTACGCCTTCTCCGTGAAGAGCGGACGCGGCAGGTTCAGCTCGCCCCGAGGCCAGGCCGCCTCCCCACAGAACGTCCGGATATAGTCCACGGCACGCTGGAGCTCCGCCCCGGAGACGGCTTCGCCGAACGCGGGCATCGTGGCGTCGAAGCCCCGGACGGGGCCGCCCTCGTGAGCCACGGCCACCCAGTCGGCATCGGGCTCCCGGCTCGCGAAGCTGCAGTCCGTGAAGTCCGGCAGCGGCGCCTGGAAGCCCACGCGTGTCGCCGGCGCGCCCGTACCATCGCTCCCGTGACACGCCGCGCACGTCGTCTCGTAGACCGCACGACCGCTCCGGTCGGGGTCGAGCCGCGCGGCGTGCGCGGCCCGGAGATCGCCACCCGCGGGCGCCGCCTGGACCGGCCCCGCCGCGGCGATCCCGAACGCGCTGAGCGCTGCTGCCAGCGACGGCAGCGCCGTCTTGATCCTGCCCGTCATGACCGCTCCTCGTCCGGGGTCCGCCGATGGAACGGCGCGATGCCGTCCGCCGATGCAAACATGCCGGCCCGGATCGGGGGACGCATGTCGGAAATTCCACTACAGCCGGAGGGCTGTGCTGGATCGTGTGGGGGATCTCACCGCAGGGCGGTGGGGGTCCTGCGGAGTGCCGGGCGTTCTCTCACACCCGGGCCGTGCGCCCGGGGATCAGCGCCAGTCGTCGGCGTGCTCCTCGGCGAACGCCCGGAACGAGGTCGGCGGCCGATCCAGGAGCCGCCGGATGTCGGGGGTGACCTCCGACCGACGCCCCTCACGGATCGCGGCCATCAGCCCGGCGAACGTGTCGGCGCGGCCCTGCGGCCACCCGGCGTCGGCCAAGACCGTCTGCATCTCCGCCTCGGGGATCGGCTCGTACCCGATGCTTCGCCCGGTCGCCTCCCCGATGATCGCCGCCACCTGGTGGTGGTCCAGCGCGTCGGGGCCGGTAAGGGTGTACGCTTCGCCGAAATGGCGGTCGGCCGTCAGGACTTCGGCGGCCACGGACGCGACGTCCCGGCCATCCACGAAGCTGACGTGCGCGTCGCCGACCGGCAGGTGGAACGCGCCCTCTTCCCGGATCGCCCGGGCCACGAAGCCGCGGGCGAAGTTCTGCATGTAGATGTTCGGGCGGAGGAGCGTCCACCGGACCCCGGTCCGCTGGATCCGCTGCTCGATCCGCCGCAGCGCGAGCTGCTCGCGGGCCTCGATGCCCATAGCGGACAGAAGGACCACGTGCTGGGAGCCCGACTGGACAGCCCAGTCGAGGAACGGAACCAGGCGCTCATCGCCCCGGGGGTCGAAGGGCGGCGGGACGAGGAACACCCGGTCGGCCCACTGGACCGCGCCGTCCCATGTGCTGGTCACGTCGTAGTCCAGCTCCACCACCTCGACGGCACCGCCGAAGAGCCCCTCGGCCAGCTCCGGGCGCCGGGTCCCCGCCTTGACCTCCACGCGCCGGTCCGCCAGCCGACGAACCAGCTCGCTCCCGACCTTCCCGGTCGCACCGGTTACCAGGATCTTTTCCGCCATGAGGCCTAATGAAGCACCGCAGTCCCCACCGTGCAAGTTCGGCCCCGACCCGACACCGCCCACTCAGATCTCAAATCTCAGACCTCAAATCTAGTACCTGTAGTGCTCCGGCTTGTACGGCCCCTCCTTCGGCACGCCCAGGTACTCGGCCTGCTCGTCCGTCAGCTCCGTCAGCTTCACGCCCAGGTGCTCGAGGTGGAGCCGGGCGACCTCCTCATCGAGCTTCTTCGGCAGGACGTAGACTTCCTTCTCGTACTTCTCGTGGTTCTTCCAGAGCTCGATCTGGGCCAGGACCTGGTTGCTGAAGCTGTTGCTCATGACGAACGACGGGTGCCCCGTAGCGTTCCCGAGGTTCAGCAGCCGGCCCTCGGACAGGACCATGACGCTGTGGCCGTCCTCGAAGGTGAACATGTCGTACTGCGGCTTGATGTTGGTCCGCTTCGTGGCCTTCTTCAGCCCCGCCATGTCGATCTCGTTGTCGAAATGGCCGATGTTGCCGACGATGGCCTTGTCCTTCATCCGCCGCATATGGCCGACCGTGATCACGTCCTTGTTGCCCGTAGCCGTGATGAAGATGTCGGCCGTCTCGACCACGTTCTCCAGGGTGTCGACCTGGTAGCCCTCCATGGCCGCCTGGAGTGCCAGGATCGGATCGATCTCGGTGACGATCACCCGGGCGCCCTGGCCCCGCAGCGACTGGGCCGAGCCCTTCCCCACCTCGCCGAACCCGCAGATCACGGCCGTCTTCCCGCCGATCATCACGTCCGTCGCGCGGTTTATCCCGTCCACCAGCGAGTGCCGGCAGCCGTAGATGTTGTCGAATTTCGACTTGGTCACGCTGTCGTTCACGTTGATCGCCGGGAACAGCAGCGTGCCATCACGCATCATCTCGTAGAGCCGGTGCACGCCCGTGGTGGTCTCCTCACTGACGCCCTGGATGTCGGCAGCCACCCGGGTCCACCGCTCCGGGTCCTTCTCCATCTCGCTCCGCAGCAGGTCGAGGATGACGCCCCACTCCTCGGGCTCCGTCTCGGGATCGAACCCCGGCACCTCCCCGGTCTTCTCGAACTCCACGCCCTTGTGGACGAGGAGTGTGGCGTCGCCGCCGTCATCCACGATCAGGTCCGGGCCGCTGCCGTCCGGCCACATCAGCGCCTGCGACGTGCACCACCAGTACTCCTCCAGCGTCTCGCCCTTCCACGCGAACACCGGGCACCCCTGGGGGTCCTCCGGCGTGCCGTCCTTGCCCACCACCACCGCCGCAGCGGCGTGGTCCTGCGTGCTGAAGATGTTGCAGCTGACCCAGCGCACGTCCGCGCCCAGGTCCATGAGCGTCTCGATGAGCACCGCCGTCTGCACCGTCATGTGCAGCGATCCCATGACCTTCGCGCCCGCCAGCGGCTGCTCCCCCTTGTACCGCTCGCGGAGCTGCATCAGCCCCGGCATCTCGCCCTCGGCCAGCTCGATCTCCTTCCGGCCGAACTCCGCCAGGCTGAGATCGGCGACGCGATACGCGGGGCGCGTCTGCTTGTCCGTTTCCGTCATCGTTGCCATTCGGTTCTCCCTCTGTTCAGTGTATCGCGTCGCTTGGTACTCGTCGTGGGCTGGTGGTTGGAGGCGCCCGTCGGGCTCCGGGGCGCGTGCCGTGCCACCCGAGCCCCACTAACAGCCCGACCCCTAACCGGCCGGCTTCGCCGCTGTCGCTACGAAGAGGAGCGGCCCCTCCGCGTCATCGGCCATGGGCAGGTGCCTGTACCGCACCGACTCGAAGCCGGCCGCCTCCGCCCACTCCCGCACCTGATCTTCCGTGAATCCCTGCCAGACGTGGCCCATCCGCTCCCGATACTCCTCGCGGCCGTGGGCCACCATGTCGATCATCAGGACCCGGCCGCCGGGGCGCAGCGCTCGCGCCGCCTCCGCCAGCGCGGCCTGCGGGTCCGGGACGTAGTGCAGCACGAGCGAGAACAGTGCCACATCCAGCTCGCCGTCCGCGACCGGCAGCGACTCCAGCCGGCCGTCCCGAACCTCGACGTTCGCCAACGACGCCAGACGACCGCGGGCCGCCTCCAGCATGTCCGGCGACTCGTCCACCGCCACCACCCGGTCCACGTACGGCGCCAGCTCCTCCACCAGCTGACCGGTCCCGCACC
This sequence comes from Longimicrobiales bacterium, assembly GCA_033722595.1. GTDB lineage: Bacteria > Gemmatimonadota > Gemmatimonadetes > Longimicrobiales > RSA9 > JAWVYT01. Next base: position 1,861 of record JAWVYT010000154.1, on the reverse strand, counting down.
CCAGATCCCCGACCACCCACTCCGGGTCCAGCAGCGCCAGCAGCGCCGGGAACTCCGGGTGCGCGCCGAACAGCTCCTCGCGGACGCTGTCCCACTGCCCCGCGGCCGTACGGAAGAACTCCTGCGACCGCGTGCGACGACGGGCCTCGACCTCCCGGGCCCGCTCCTCGTCCTGAGCCGCCTCCCGCGACTCCGCAAGCGAGTCCCGGACCACCTCCCACAGCTGCTGCGCGTCCGGGTCCAGACGGTTCGTCCGCCGGTAGTACCGACTCGTCCCCTCCGCCCGGCTCGTCACCCACCCCTCATCCGACAGGATCTTCAGGTGACGGCTGACGGTCGACTGCGGCAGCTGCAGCACCGCCGTAAGCTCCGTTACCGTCAGCTCACGCCGCTCCAGCACGTGCAGGAGCCGTCCCCGAGTCTCGTCGGAGAGGCTGGACAGACGCTGGAATACCGTAGTTGTATTCATATATCCGGATTGAATGATGAAATGGCGGGGGCCGGTCGTCAAGGGGGCGTCCTCGGCGAGCCGCCGGTCCAGCAGGGATTCACCCTGGACGGGGCACGCCGGGAGCTGTGGCAGATCGCGCCCACGCTCGCGTACGACACGGGCTCGGGCCGGCTCAGCCTCGGCGCCCAGCTGCCCGTGGCCGGCCGGAACCTGCCCGCGGGTCCGTCCTTAAACCTCGGGTATACGCTGACCTGGTCGGACTTCTAGCCCAGCTTTTCCAGCGTCCGGGTCAGGATCCGCCAGAACGTGGCTACCGACGAGATCCGTACCTTCTCGTCCGGCGAGTGCGGGAACTCGATCTGCGGTCCGAACGAGACCATGTCCATCCCCGGTACCTTCTCGCCGATGATCCCGGTCTCCAGCCCGGCGTGAACGGCCTCCACGACGGGCTCCTTCCCCTTCACCTCCTCGAACGCCTCCTCGAGGACGGCCAGCACCCGCGAGTCGAGGTCCGGCTTCCAGCCGGGATACGCTTCGTCCTCGTCCACCTCGGCCCCGGCCAGGTGCGCGATCGCCCGGATCCGCTTGCGCAGCGACTCCAGCTCGCTGCTCACGGACGAGCGCGTGCTCATGAGGACCTCCAGCTTCGCCGGCTCCGTCCTGACCCGCGCCAGGTTCGTGCTGGTCTCCACCAGGTCCGGGATGTCATCGCTCCAGCGCTCCACCCCGTGCGGCAGCCCATGGATCAGATGGAGCGCCCGCCACGAGGACGACGAATCCAGCACCTCGGTGGGGGCGTCCTCCACGCTCAGCTTGAGCACGGCGTCCGGCTCCGTGGCGGAATAGGCGTCGCGGATCGCGGCGTACTCTTCCCCGGCCCGGTGCTCGAAACCGTCGACCTGGGACTCGGGCACGATCGCAACCGCGGTGGCCTCCCGGGGGATCGCGTTGTGCTTGTCGCCCCCCTCGAACGCGGCCAGCTGGAAGCCTGTGCCCCGGGCCCCTGCGTCGATGATCCGCGCCAGAAGCCGGACCGCGTTCCCGCGCTGGAGCGGGATGTCGATGCCGGAGTGCCCGCCCTTGAGCCCCCGGAGCTCCATCCGAACCGCCTTCGTGCCCGGAGGCGAGGCCGTCCGCGAGATCGGCAGCGACAGGTGGCTGTCCCCGCCGCCCGCGCACCCGACGGTCACGGCGTCCTCCTCCTCCGTGTCGAGATTCAGCAGCTGGCGGCCGCGCAGCATGGAGCCGTCGAGCTGGGCGGCTCCGGTGAGCCCGCTCTCCTCGTCGATGGTGAACAGCAGCTCGAGGGGCCCGTGGGCCACGTCGTCGCTCTCCATCAGGGCCAGCATCGCCGCCACCCCGATCCCGTTGTCGGCGCCCAGCGTGGTGCCCCGAGCGGTCAGCCACTCC
>JAWVYT010000153.1:0-6044 GCA_033722595.1 Longimicrobiales bacterium | reverse complement strand
TCGTTGTAGACGTTCGGGGACACCCGCACCGCGGAGCCCCGGAGCGAGACGTAGATCCTGCGGCGGTCCAGCTCGGCCTTCAGCGCTGCGTTGTCCAGACCTTCCGGGGCGTAGAGCCCGAAGAGGTGGGCGGCCCGGCCCGCTTCCTCGTCGGCCTCGTAGCCGAGGGCCTCGAGCGAGCCGAAAAGCTCCGCAGTGATCGAGTGGCAGTACGCCTCGATGGAGGGCACGCCCCAATCGAGGAGCTGCTCCAGCGCCGCGATGGCCATGGGCATGAGGACGAAGTTGCTCCGGCCGCCCACGTCGTAGCGGGCGGCGGCGGGTCGGTACTCCTCCCTGTAGGCGACGAGGTTGCGGAAGTCGTCGCTCTCGACCCGCGCGAGCCAGGCCTCTTCCAGCGGCGTGCCGCGATCGTAGCGGGGACCGAACCAGCCGAAAGCCATCGAGTAGGGACCGAGGAGCCACTTGTAGGCGGCGCAGACCAGGGCGTCGGCCCGGGTCTCGGCGATGTCGACGGGCATGGCGCCCACGGCCTGGGTTCCGTCGATGACGAATGCGGCGCCGACGTCCGCAGTGCGGGCGCCGATGGCCGAAAGATCGAACCGGGTCCCGTCGGTCCAGTGGACGGGGGCGAGCGCCACGGCGGCGGTATCGCCATCGATGGCGTCCTGGATCCTCGCGGTCCACTCCCGGCTCCGGCCGCGGATGAGGTGGGGCCCCGGGACCGTCCGGACCTCGGCGCCGCGCTCACGGGCCAGCCGGCGCCAGATCAGGGCGTTGCTCGGGAACTGACCCTCGGCCAGGACGATGTTCTGGCCTGCGGCGACCGGCGTGTTCCGGGCGGCGGCCGCGATGCCGTACGACACGGCCGGCAGGATGGCCACGCGCCGGGGGTCCCGGGCGTTGATGAGCCCCGCGAAGAGCGTCCGGGCCGTGTCCGCTCCGGCGAAGAAGTCGCGGGGCACGATATCGACCGGGAACCGCTTGCTGCGGATCCCCTCGATCCCCGCCTCCTCGACGCGCATCAACAGCGGGGACATGTACGCCCCGTTCAGGTAGTGCACGTCGTCGGGCAGCGAGAAGCGATGGCGCTGGCACTCGAGCACGGCGACCTCAGTCCCGGTTCAGCTTGTTGCGCAGCGTGCGGGCCGTGATGCCCAGCAGCTCGGCGGCCCGGGTCCGGTTCCCGCCCGTCTCCTCGAGCGCCCGGTCGATGAGCACCGACTCGGCCTCCCGGATGTCCAGCGTGTCCAGGGTAACGCGGCCGGGCGCTTCCGGTCCGGCCTCGGCCGTCGGACCGGACGGGTCCGCGCCCAGCTCCAGGTCGGACGGGCGGATGACCGGCTCGGCGCACAGGATCACGGCCCGCTCCATGGCGTGCGAGAGCTCCCGGACGTTGCCCGGCCAGTCGTACGACGTCAGCCGCTCCATGGCCGGGGCGCTGATCCCCCGGACCTCCTTGCCCACGTTCTCTGCCGTCTGCCGGGCGAAATGCTGTGCCAGCGGCGGGATGTCGGCCCGCCGCTCCCTGAGCGGCGGCACGGTGACCGGGACCACCGCCAGGCGGTAGTAGAGGTCGTCGCGGAACTCGTCGCGGCGGACCGCCTCCTTCAGGTCGCGGTTGGTGGTGGCCACGATCCGGACGTCCACGCGGATCGGTGTGGCGCCGCCGATCCGCTCGAACTCCTGCTCCTGGATGACCCGGAGCAGCTTGGCCTGCAGGTCCGGCCGCATCTCCGTGACCTCGTCCAGGAGCAGCGTGCCGCCGTCGGCCCGCTCGAAGGCGCCCTTCACCATCCGGGTGGCCCCCGTGAACGCGCCCTTCTCGTGGCCGAACAGCGAGCTCTCGATCAGGGTCTCGGGGAGTGCGGCGCAGTTCACCGAGATGAATGCCCGGTCTCCCCGCTCGCTCCAGTCGTGGACCGCCCGGGCGATGAGCTCCTTTCCGGTCCCGCTCTCGCCCTGGATCAGCACCGTGGACCGGGTCGGCGCCACGGTACGGATCAGCTCGATGACCCGCTTCAGCGGCTCGCTGTCGCCGATGATGGACCGCTCACCCCGCAGCTGCCGGACCTGGGCTTTCAGCGACTCGTTCTCGCGACGCAGCCGGGTGAACTCCAGCGCCTGCTCGACCGCGATCTCCAGCTCCCGCGGCTCCAGCGGCTTCAACAGGTAGTCGTGGGCGCCGGCCTTCATGGCCGTGACGGCGTGTTCGATGGTCCCGTGCCCCGTGACCATGATGAACGGCGTGTCGGCGTCCCGGGCCTGTGCGGCCTCCAGCAGCTCGAGCCCGGAGAGGCCGGGCATCTGATAGTCCGAGAGGACCAGGTCCACGCCGCCGCGCTCCAGCACCGTGAGCGCCGCCGCACCGTTCTTCACCGCGACCACGCGGTGGTCCGCCCGCTCCAGCGTCTTCTGGAACGTGGTGAGGACCGCAGGGTCGTCGTCGACGCAGAGGATCGTGGCCATGCAGCTCCGGTCAGTGGGGCACGGGTCCGACCCCGTAAACGGACCCGTCCCGGCGCTCGGCGTCAAGGGGCGGGCTCGCGGGCCCGCCGCCGGGCTCGGCGCCCGGATGAAGAAAGGCGCCGCCGGCCTGGTGCTGACGGCGCCCGGAAGTCGGGAGCGCGGGCGATCAGGCCGCGGGCCGGTCGTCGATGGCCAGCGTGAGTGCCTGGTCGATCGGGCGCGTGTCGGCGGCCATCCGGCGCAGGGCGCGGGCCACGCGGTACTCGCCGTTCCGCTCGGCTCGGGCCGCCGCTCTCAGCAGGTATTCCTGTCTCTGTTCCAGGCTCATGGCTCCCTCCCTCCTCGTCTTCCTCTTCCCCCCATACGTTCAACGCGTCAGAGAAGTTTCCTCTGACATCCCCTGCTCACCCCTTGGGATACCCGTTTCGCCCCGAGGGTTGCATCGCCCGGTGGCCGGAAGGCGGCCCGTCCCATAGCTTCGGGGCCGTCTGTCCACCACACCGGGCCTCCACTCGCATGTCGACCAGCGTCGAAGCCCCATCGGGCTCTTCATTCTTGGGACGAGTGCCGCAGGGCATCCGTCACATGGCCGCTGCGGCCTTCTTCTTCAGCATCATGAGCGTGCTGGTGAAGGAGGCGGGGCAGCGGCTCCCCGCCCAGGAGATGGTCCTCGCCCGGGCCGCCGTCGGCGCCGTGCTGAGCTGGGTCTGGCTGCGGGCCCGGGGCGTGTCGCCCTGGGGGAACCGCCGGGGACTGCTCCTGCTGCGCGGCGTGATCGGGTTCGGCGCCCTCAGCGCCTTCTTCTTCGCCCTGACCCGGCTGCCGCTGGCCGATGCCACGGTCATCCAGTACACGAACCCCGTCTTCACCGCCCTGCTCGCGGCGGTCTTCCTCTCGGAGCGGATCGCCCGCCGGGACCTGGGGCTCGTGCTCCTGAGCCTGGCCGGGGTGATCCTGATGATGCGGCCCGGGTTCCTCTTCGGGCTCGAACAGCGCCTGGACCCGTTCGCGGTGGCCGTGGCGCTGACGGGCGCGGTCCTCAGCGCCGGCGCCTACGTCCTCGTGCGGGAGCTCGGCCGGACCGAGGACCCCGTGGTCATCGTCTTCTGGTTCGCCATGGTCGCCACCGCAGGGTCGATCCCGTTCACCGCCGCGCAGGGGGTGATGCCCACCGCCTGGGAGTGGGTGGCGCTCCTCGCCATCGGCGTGGTCACCCAGCTCGGCCAGGTCTTCCTCACCCTCGGGCTGAAGAAGGAACGCGCGGGACGGGCCATGGCCGTGGCCTACATGCAGATCGTGTTCGCCGCGGTCTGGGGGATCCTCCTGTTCGCCGAGGTGCCCGATCTGTGGGGGATCGCCGGTGCGCTCCTCATCGTCGGGGGGACAGCCGGGATCGCCCGAACCTCATCGGGCGGCGCCGTCCGCCAGACCGGGACCCGGGCCGGGTGACGGCTCGACCCGGCCCGACCGCGTCCCCCGACCGGCCGGGCCGCCTGCAGATGCTTGGAGTTCACGCCCCGCTCCCCTAACTTCCGTGGTCATGAAGATCCGTTACCTGGACGGCCGGCGGTTCCGCCGCGCCCTCATCGCGGCGTGCGACCACGCTCGCCGGGCCAAGGGCGAGCTCAACCGAATCAACGTCTTCCCCGTCCCCGACGGCGATACCGGCACCAACCTCGCCCTCACCGTCACCACCGTCGCCGACGAGCTGCGGCGCAACGGGGACGGCGACGTGGCGGAGGTCGCCCAGACCGCCGCGGACGCCGGCGTACTCGGCGCTCGGGGCAACTGCGGGATGATCCTCTCCCACTGGCTCATCGGTCTGGCCGACGGGCTCAAGGAGCGGAGCCGGGTCGGCGTCGTCGAGCTCCGGCAGGCGCTCCGGAACGCCGCCGACCACATCTATGCCTCCCTCGAGAAGCCCGTCGAGGGCACCATGCTCACGGTGATGCGGGAGACCGCGGAAGAAGCCGAGGCCGTCGACACCGACGACGTGGCCGACTTCTTCGACCGCATCCTGCAGCGGGCCAGGGACGCCCTCGAGCGCACGCCGGATCTGCTCCCGGCGCTGAAGAAGGCGGGCGTGGTCGACGCCGGCGCCAAGGGGTTCGTCGAGTGGCTCGAGGGCATCCAGGCCCTCATCGAGGGACACCCCATCGAGGCGCTCGAATCGCCCCCGGAGTACGGAGACGCGGAGCCCGTGGCCAGCGCCGAGTTCCCGGTCGGCGAGGGCGACTACCGCTTCTGCACGGAAGCGCTCGTCCGGGGGGACTCGCTCCCCGACGAGCCCGTCGTTCGGTCCGTGCTCCGCGACCTGGGCGACAGTCTCATCGTGATCCGGAGCGGCGACCTCCTCAAGGTCCACGTCCACACCGATGAGCCCGAGGGGGTCTTCCAGTACCTCCGGGGCATCGGACGGCTCGAATCCCACAAGGCCGAGGACATGGAGGCCCAGCACGACGCCGTGGGCCGGGCCGGCAGGGGGATGGCGCGCCGACCGATCTCCATCGTGACCGACAGCGCCTGCGACCTGCCCGAGACCGTCGTCCGCGCCCACGGGATCCACGTCGTGCCCCTCTCCCTGGTCTACGAGGACCGCGTCCTGCGCGATGGGATCGACATCGATGCGGACACCTTCGTGGAAGGGCTCCGCCGGGGTGAGCACCCGAGCACGTCGCAGCCGCCCCCGGCCGCCTTCCTCGACGCCTTCGAGAAGGCCGCAGACGACGGCGAGGCCGTCCTGGGCGTGATCCTGGCCGAGGCCCTCTCGGGGACCTTCGGCAGCGCCCAGACCGCCGCCAAGCGCCTCGACGACACGGCCATCCACCTCATGGACTCCCGCGGGATCTCCGTCCTGCAAGGGCTCCTCGTCATGAAGGCGGCCGAGCTGGCCGAGCTCGGCCAGGACCCCGACACGATCATCGCCGAGCTGAACCGGGTCCGGGACCAGTCCAGCATCTTCTTCACGGTCGACACCTTCGACCGCCTCATCGCCTCCGGCCGCGTGAGCCGGGGTCGAGCGTGGCTGGGCAGCCTGCTGGACATCAAGCCGATCCTCGGCGTGGACGCCTCCGGCGCAGCTCAACCTGTTTCCAAGGTCAGAGGGTATGACGCGTTGCTGCCCAAGGTCTTAGGGCTTGTCGAAGAGCGGATCGGGGACGCCCGGGAGTTCCGGTTCGGTGTGGTTCACGTGGACGCGCAGGAGATGGCCGAGGAGATTCGTACGGCGCTGCTCGATCGGTTCGGGGAGCGGGACGTGCTGGTCTCGCCGGCTACGCCGGTCATCGCCACCCACATCGGCCGGAACGCCTGGGGCCTGGCGTACATGGTCGAGGACTAGGGGCGGCGCCCTTCGCCAACGGGGGCCGGCGGTCGGGTCCGGGTTCAGCCTGCGAACGCGATGGCGTCGATCTCGACGCGGACGCCCTTCGGCAGCGCCGACACCTCCACCGTGGACCGAGCCGGGCGGTGGGTGCCGAAGTACTCGCCGTAGACCTCGTTCATCGCCGAGAAGTCGCCCATGTCGGCGAGGAAGACGGTGGTTTTGAGGACCGAGCCGAGGCCGGATCCGGCCT
>JAWVYT010000152.1:0-6065 GCA_033722595.1 Longimicrobiales bacterium | reverse complement strand
TGGTAGTACTCGGCCAGGTCCCGCTTCGTGTCGCCCATGTCCGGCCACAGCACCCGGTCGGGGTGCGTGATCCGGACCCCGACGAGCTCCAGTGCCTCCGACTCGGTGCTCACCGCTTCGACTCCTTCCCTGCTGCTTCGCACGCCGGCAGAAACCGTGGATCCATTGTACAATGGCTGTAAGAATCGGGCCGCGCCCTCGATCCTCGCGGGCGGGCCGGGCCAGCGAGAAAGGCAGCGGATGACGGAACGGCAGACGGCGGCACCACCGGACGGGCAGTTCGGGCGTGAGCTCCGCGCGGCCGTGCGAGGCTCGGTCCGGCTCGATGCCGCTGCCCGCGGGCTTTACGCCTCCGACGCGTCCAACTACCGCGTCCCGCCGCTGGGCGTAGTCCTCCCGCTGGACGCCGACGACGTGATCGCGGCCGTACGCGTGGCCCGGGCGTTCGACGCGCCGATCGTGGGCCGGGGCGGCGGGACCAGTCTCGCCGGACAGGCGTGCAACCGCGCTCTGGTGCTGGACTTCTCCCGGCACATGAACCGGATCCTGGACGTGAACCCCCGGGAACGGTGGGCCCGAGTCGAGCCCGGCGTGGTCCTGGACGACCTCCAGGCGGCGGCCGCCGTTCACGGACTCACGTTCGGACCGGACCCGGCCACGCATCAGCGGTGCACGCTCGGCGGGATGATCGGGAACAACGCCTGCGGCGCCCACTCGGTGATGGCCGAGCTCTACGGGTCCGGCGCCCTGACCGAGCACCAGGTCCTGGAGCTCGAGGTCCTCACCTACGACGGCGCCGTGCTCACGGTCGGCCCGACGCCGCCCGCTCGCCTCGCCGAGATCCTGGGGGGCGGCGATCGACGAGCCCGGATCTACCGGGACCTCGCGGCGCTCCGTGACCGCCACGAGGACGCGATCCGCACGGGCTACCCCGACATCCCCCGAAGGGTCTCCGGCTACAACCTCGCGGCGCTCCTGCCCGAGAACGGGTTCGATGTCGCCCGGGCGCTCGTGGGCACGGAGTCCACGTGCGTCACGATCCTGGAGGCCACGGTCCGACTGATGCCGCGCCGGCCCGCCCGCGCACTGGTCGTCATCGGCTACCCCGACATGATCGAGGCCGCGGAGCGCGTGCCCGAGATCATGACCCACCGGCCCGTCGCGCTCGAGGGCATGGACGAGCGGCTCACGGAGTTCATGCGTCGCAAACGGCTGCACGTCGACGAGGTCGCCCGGCTGCCCGAGGGCGGAGGGTGGCTGCTGGTGGAGTTCGGCGCGGACGATCCGGCGGAGGCCGAGGCCTCGGCGCGCGCGCTCATGGACGCGCTCGACGCCTCCTCCGCGGCGCCGACCGGGATGACGCTGCACACGGATCCCAACGCCGTGGCCGCCGTCTGGCGCGTCCGGGAGTCGGGGCTCGGCGCCACCGCCGTCGTGCCCGGACTCGCCCCGACCTGGCCGGGGTGGGAGGACGCCGCCGTGGCTCCGGACCGGGTCGCCGACTATCTGCGGGAGTTCCGGCGGCTGCTCGACCGCTACGGCTACGACGCTGCGCTCTACGGCCATTTCGGCCAGGGGTGCATCCACTGCCGGATCAACTTCGACCTCTCCACCGCCAAGGGCGTGGACCGGTACCTGGCGTTCGTCGACGAGGCCGCGGAGCTGGTCGTTCGCCACGGCGGGTCCCTCTCCGGGGAGCACGGCGACGGCCGCTCCCGGGCCCATCTCCTGCCGAAGATGTTCGGCGACGAGCTGGTCGGCGCCTTCCGCGAGTTCAAGGGGATCTGGGACCCGGCCGGGCGGATGAACCCGGGCCGCGTGGTCGACCCCGACCCCCCGGGGACCGAGCTTCGAATGGGCCCCGGGTACCGGCCTCCCGTCCTCGAGACCCACTTCGCGTTCGCCGACGACGAGGGCTCCTTCGCCTCCGCCGTGGACCGGTGCGTGGGCGTGGGGCTGTGCCGCAGGAAGGAGGGCGGGACCATGTGCCCTTCGTACATGGCCACGGGCGAGGAGATGCACAGCACCCGAGGTCGGGCACGGCTCCTCCAGGAGATGGTCCGCGGCGATGTCGTCACCGACGGATGGCGGAGCGAGGAGGTGAAGGAGGCGCTCGACCTGTGCCTCTCGTGCAAGGGGTGCAAGAGCGACTGCCCCGTCGACGTCGATGTCGCCAGCTACAAAGCCGAGTTCATGGCCCATTTCTACGAGGGCCGCGTACGCCCCCGGTCGGCGTACGCCATGGGGCTGATCGGCGCATGGACGCGGCTGGCCGCCCGCGCGCCCGGACTGGCCAACGGGATCGCGGGCTCGCCCGGGCTCGGAGCCGTCGTGAAGCGGCTGGCCGGCGTCCACCCGGACCGCTCGCTGCCCCGCCTCGCGCGGACCACCTTTCAGCGGTGGTACCGTGACCGCGGTGGCTCCGCCGTCGACGGGCCTCGGGTGATCCTGTGGCCCGACACGTTCAACGACCACTTCCATCCGGAGGTCGCCCGCGCGGCCGTGGACGTCCTGGAGGCGCTCGGGCTCCAGCCCGTGCTCCCCACGGGCACCCTCTGCTGCGGGCGCCCGCTGTACGACCACGGGTTCCTGGGCCTCGCCCGGCGGCAGCTGACAGCGGTCGTGGACGCGCTGCGCGACGAGGTCCGCCGCGGCACGCCGGTCATCGGTCTCGAGCCCAGCTGCGTCGCCACGCTGCGCGACGAGCTCCCGGGCCTGTTCCCCGATGACCCGGACGCCGACCGGGTCGCCCGGCAGACCTTCCTCCTCACCGAGTTCCTCGACCGGCGTCCGGACCTGGACCTCGGCGGGCTGCCCGGCGAGAAGGCGATGGTCCACGGCCACTGCCATCACCGGGCGGTCCTGGACTTCGACGCCCAGCAGCGGGTCCTCGACCGCATCGGCGTGGAGCACACCGTCCTGGACTCCGGGTGCTGCGGCATGGCCGGGGCGTTCGGGTTCCGCGAGGAACAGTACGAGGTCGCCCAGGCGTGCGGGGAGCGGGTCCTCCTCCCCGCCGTGCGCCGGGCCGACCGTCGGACGACGGTGCTGACCGACGGCTTCTCGTGCCGGGAGATGCTGGCGCAGAACCGGCTGCGACGTCCGCGGCACAGCGCCGAGCTGCTCCACATGGCGCTCCAGCATGACGGCCGGCTCGACTCGCCCACCGCACTGCCCGCCCTGGCCCCGGCAGCCCCGCCCCGGCCCGCCGCCGTGGCGGTGGCCGCCGGCGCCGCCTACCTGGCGTACCGCGCCACCCGCACCCTGCTCCGCCGATCATGAGTCCCTCCTCGGGATCCGGGGGCGGCGAAGACCGATCCCGCCCGACCCTCGGCCTGGCGCTGGGCGGCGGCGCCGTCCTCGGCTTCGCCCATATCGGCCTGCTGTCCGCCCTGGACGAGGCGAACGTCGAGATCGACTGCATCGCCGGGACCAGCGCCGGCGCGATCGCGGCGGGACTCTACGCGTTCGGCGTGTCGCCCGACCGGCTGCGGGACCTCCTCTCGCCGCTGACCTGGCGAAAGGTGTCCGGCTTCACGCGGACGTCGAAAGGGCTCCTGACGAACGAGCCGGTGGGCGAGCTGGTCATCGACGAGCTGGGCGACGCCCAGATCGAGGACGCGGAGATCCCGCTGGCCGTCGTGGCCGCGGACATCCACACGGGGGAGCGGATCGTGCTCCGGGACGGACCGCTGGACCTGGCGGTCCGGGCCAGCGCCGCGATCCCCGGGATCTACACCCCGGTGGCGATCGGCGACCGGGTGCTCGTGGACGGCGGGATCGTGGACAACGTGCCCGTCGAAGCGGTCCGGGAGCTGGGTGCCGAAATCGCCGTGGCGGCCACACTGGGTGATGCGCTGGACTTCGACGAGGTCAGCAACCTGCTCAGCGTCCTGACCAACGCGTTCCTGATCACCGTGAACAACGCCACGCGTCTGAGTCTCGAGCTCGACCGCGCCGACGTGGTCATCCAGCCCGACCTGGAGCCCCACAACCACTGGGACATGAAGCAGCGGGACGAGCTCATGGAGAAGGGCTATCAGGCCGGCCGGGACGCCGTTTCCCGCATCCGCGACGCGCTGGAGAAGGCGGCTAGCGGGGGCGGCTGAGGATCGACCGGACCCGGTCGTCCACGCGCCGCCGCGTCAGCGCCACCAGCAGGGTCTCCGTGGCCGCGACGATCGCTGCCGTCACGGCGACCCCGAAGAAGACCGGGCTGTAGTCCCCGAGGACGAAGAGCGAGACGGCGAAGAGGTATCCGAGCACCCCCGCGGTCTTGGCGGAGTACAGGTGGAGGTTGCCCAGCCGCCCGAACTTGATGTACGTGGCCAGCACGGACACCGTCCCGATCACCGCCCAGACCACCAGGGGCGTGGCGTTATCGAGGAAGAACCGGGGCTCCAGGAGCACGAACCACCAGAAGATCGACGCCATCAGCAGGATGTCAGCGGCCGAGTCCAGCTGACCGCCGAACCGCGAGCTCTTCCCCGTGCGCCGGGCGACCGGCCCGTCCAGGACGTCCGTCAGGCCCGCGAGCGCGAGCCCGATCCCGAGCCAGAAGGTCGAACCGGCCCACGCCAGCGCCCACAGGACCGGCACCGAAAGGAGTCGGGGCAGGGTGAGGTAGTCGGCGGGCGCGAGTCTCGGGAGCTTCATGGTCTCTATTACTCGACCGGCCCCGGCCGGGTTTCCTGTGCCTCATCCACCCGCTCCAGCAGCGAGCGGTGCGATACCGTCAGGTATACCGCCATGGCCACGGCCGACAGCAGACTCGCGGCGACCACCGACCACGCGGCGACCAGACTGCCGACCAGCGCGTTCATGGCGAGCACGGCGGCGTAGCCGAACAGCGTCACGGCGATGAAGAGGAAGAGCGCCAGGTACCAGAGCTGGGGATGCAGCTCCGTCTCATGGACCAGCCACGCGCCGAAGAACCCGAACACGAGGTACGCCGCCATGTGCACGCCGTTGAAGGCCAGGATCGGGCCGGGCGCCAACGTCAGCGCCGCGGGGTCCCGCAGGCCCGTGAAGATCGCCTCGCCGAACAGCGCGGCCGTGTGGAACGGGCTCCGGCCGACCATCAGGTTCAGGACTACGAAGAAGACCACGACCACGGCGTACCCGAGCAGCCCGGCCGCCAGGCCGTCCACCACCAACCGTCTCCGTGCGTCCATCTCGTCCTCCGGTGCGGACGCGAACGTGCGGGCGTCGGGGCCTCCCGCCTCCAAAGTGCCGGGACGACGCCAGCCGCGCCAGCATCGGTCTCCGGGCCGCGGCGTCCGCGAGCCGTCGAGAACCTTGACCCCGCCAGACGCCCTGGGCATGTTTCGGGTACAGCGCACTGGGGGATGTGCAGGGAGGTGTCCCCGACGACTCGCCCGATGGAGGGAGCACCTCCACGGGCGTTTTTCTCGTCGGGACCCCCGGCCGGCGCGCTGGGAAAGGAGCACCAGCAATGAGCGGCACGTACCGGTACCTCGAACCGGGCCGCTACGAGCTGAGAGTCGATGAGGGCACCGGTCCCGCAGGGATCCGCCGACCGGACGGACGGGACGTGGTCGTGGGAGTCGAAGGCGGTCACCGCACCTTCTCGCTGAAGCGTCCCGAGCGGGTCTACTACTGGTGGCGTGGCCCCGCACCCCGGACCGGGGTCCATCTCGTCCCGCGGCAGCAGGAGGAGCTCGACTGCGCCTAGGCCGCGGTCAGTGCCGGAAGACTCTCCGCCCGGTCAGCACCATGGCGACGTCGTGGTCGTTCGCCGCCTCGATGACCTCCTCGTCGCGTACCGAGCCCCCCGGCTGGATGATCGCCGTGGCGCCCGCTTCGGCCGCGGCGTCCACGCCATCGCGGAACGGGAAGAACGCGTCCGAGGCCACCACCGCGCCGGTGAGGTCCACGTTCTGGTCGTTCGCCTTCATGACCGCGATCCGGGACGCGTCCACCCGGCTCATCTGACCCGCGCCGATCCCCACGGTCCGCCGGTCCTTCGCCAGCACGATCGCGTTCGACTTCACCACCGCGGCCGCCCGCCAGCCGAAACGCAGGTCCTGCCACTCGGTGTCGGT
>JAWVYT010000151.1:0-6079 GCA_033722595.1 Longimicrobiales bacterium | reverse complement strand
GAGGCGGCCTCGTGGGCGAGCTTCGAGCTGGAAGGGCTGCGGAAGGACGGCACCGAGATCCCGCTGGAGATCACCTACGGGACGTTCGAGCGGGAGGACGAGCGCTACTTCACCCTGGTCGCGCGGGACGTCACGGATCGGCTGATGAGCGAGGACCGGCTCCGGTTCCAGGCGCGGCTCCTGGACGCGGTCGGCGAGGCCGTGATCGCGACCCAGCTCGACGGGACCGTCCTGTACTGGAACGAGGCTGCAGAGGAGCTCTACGGCTGGAGCGCCGGGGAGGTCCTGGGCCGCACGGTGGACGAGATCACGCCCGCCGAGGTCTCGCGGTCCGAGGCGGAGGAGATCATGGGCCGGCTCCGACGTGGCGAGAGCTGGTCCGGCGAGTTCCTGGTCCAGGACAAAGCCGGCCGGGAGTTCCCCGTCATGGTCACCGACTCGCCGTTCCTGGACGAGCATGGCGACATCGTCGGGATGATCGGCACCTCATCGGAGATCACGGAGCGGAAGCGGGCCGAGGCGGCCCAGCGGTACCTGGCCGAGGCCGGTCGCGTTCTGGCCGCGTCGCTGGACTACCAGACGACGGTCCGGACCGTGGCCCGCCTCGCGGTCCCGATCCTCGCCGATTTCTGCCTGGTCCAGGTCGTGAGTGAGCAGGGCACGTCGGAGACGGTGGCGGCCGTCTCCGAGGACAACGACGAGCTCCTGACCGACCTGGAGGCGTGGGCGGCAGGCCCCGGTGAGCCCGCCATCGCCGACGCGCTCCGGCGCTGCGAGGCCGTGGCGGCTCCGGCCAGCGACGGCCCGATGCGCCTGGAAGATGACGGCCTGCGCGCGATCGGGATCGAGTCCGTTCTCTGCGTGCCCCTCCGGGCCCGGGGCAACGCCCTGGGCGTCATGACGCTGGCCGGCCCCAGCGAGTACGACGATCACCAGATCCGTCTCGCCGCGGAGATCGGCCGCCGCGCCGCGCTGGCCATGGACAACGCGCGGCTCTACCGGGAGGCGCAGGAGGCGAACCGGGCCAAGGCCGATTTCCTGGCCGTGGTCTCGCACGAGCTCCGGACCCCGCTGAACGCCATCGGCGGGTACGCAGACCTGCTCGAGAGCGAGGTGACGGGCGAGCTCACCGAGGGCCAGACCCGGTACGTGGAGCGGATCAAGGTCGGGGCCGGGCACCTGGCCCAGCTCATCGATGAGATCCTGACCTTCGCCCGGGTCGAGGCCCGCCGCGAGCAGCTCCTCTTCCGGCGGACCGACCTGGGCACGGTCGTCCGGGACGCCATCACGGTGGTGGAGCCCCAGGCCGGGGACAAGGGGCTCGAGATCGTCGTGGATGTCCCGGACGCGGGGCCCGAGCTGGTCACCGACGGCGACAAGGTCCGCCAGGTCGCGGTCAACCTCCTCTCCAACGCGGTCAAGTACACGGACGAGGGCACCGTCACGCTGACGCTGCGCCGGACCGACGATGGCGGCGCCGAGCTGGCGGTGACCGACACCGGAATCGGGATCGAGGCCCAGAACCTCGACCGTATCTTCGAACCCTTCTGGCAGGCGGAGTCGCCGAACACCCGGCGCGCCGGCGGGACGGGGCTCGGGCTGAGCGTGAACCAGCGTCTGGTCGCGCTGCTGGGCGGGTCGATCGGTGTGGATAGCGAGCCGGGCGTGGGCACCACCTTCACGGTCCGGTTCCCTCCCGAGCCGCCCGCCGAGCGGCCCGAGCCGGGCCCGGGGCTCAGCGCCGGCGAGGCAGACTGACGGAGGTCCCTGCGGATGCCGGGTCTCCGGCAGCTCGTGGTGCGGCGACGACGAGCCCGGCCGCCAGGGTCAGGGCGCGATCGCGACGCGGGCGTCAGACTCCATCGCCCCGTGGGACGCTCACGCCGCCTCCGTCTTCACGGCCGTCCCGTAGCACATGATCTCCGCGGCCCCGGACATGATCTCCGCGGTCTGAAACCGGGCCATGACCACTGCGTCGGCGCCCAGCGACTCGGCCTCCTCGATCATCCGGTCGATGGCCTGCTCGCGGGCCTCCGCCAGCATCTTGGTGTACTCGCCGATCTCGCCGCCGGCCAGGTTCCGGAACAGCGCCATGATGTCGCGGCCGATGAACCGGGCGCGGATGGTGTTCCCCCGGACCAGCCCGAGGTTCTCCGTCACCCTCCGGCCGTGGATATCGGGTGTCGTGGTCACGATCATCGCTCGATCTCCTTGTACGGATCCGTCTTCAGGTCCCGCCAGCGGTCGACGAGCGCGCTGACCAGCAGCATCGCGAGCCCCACGACCACCGCGGACGTCGCCAGCTTCTCCCAGAGCGCCTCAGCGCCCGTGAGGTACGTGTAGACTCCATACCCCGTCCAGATCACGGCGCCGACCAGGAAGAGGGTCCACCCGATGGGCCGTGTCAGCCGTCGGTTCACCGCGTCCCACACCGTCCGCTCGGGCTCCATGCCTTCCCCCATGTCGTGCAGGTCCGCCTTCATGCGCCGGAAGATGACGTACTCCCTCCGCAGCTCCGTGCTCGTCTCCAGGGCGGCCTCGACCTCCCGGGCCCGCTCGGCCGGGAGCTCGCCGTCCAGGTAGCGCATGAGCTCGTCGTGACCGATCACGGGTACTCCACTCCCATCTCGTCCAGCGCCTCCTTCAGTGCGCGGCGCGCGTGGTACAGGCGGCTCGCGACCGTGCCCTCGGGCACCTCTATGGCCTCCGCGATCTCGTCGTAGCGGAGTCCCTGGATCTCCTTCAGGACCAGGACCTCGCGGTGGTCCACGGAGATCCGGCCCAGCGCCTCCCACAGGATCGCCCGGGCCTCCGCCCGATGCCGCAGCCGCTCCGGGTCCGAGGACGACGGCAGCCGCTCCGCCATCACGGGCGTCATGGGCTGGGTGTCGAACCCCGCCTTCCGGCGACGGTGCATGTCCCGGCACTGGTTCCGCAGGATCTGCAGGAACCAGGGCCGGAAGCTGCGACCCAGCTCGAATCGGTCGAGCGCGCGGTATGCCTTGATGAACGCCTCCTGGACCGCGTCGCTGGCCGCGTCCCGGTCCCCCATGATGGCGAGGGCGATCCGGTGCGCTTCGGGCTCGTACGCCCGGACCAGTGGCTCGAAGAACTCGCGTCGGCCCTCCCGGACCTGGCGGATGAGCTCGGTCTCGAGCTCCCGCGATCGGTCCGTCATACGCGGTGGCGGTGAAATTCCTTCAATCTTGGCTCCTGGAGCAAGATCCGGGTCGCGCGGGTGTCGGCAGAGAGAGTAATGTACCGTGGGCAGCGTCGCACACCACCAGGACGGGCGGGAGCGTGGGACTCAAGGACCCACAGGCGAGAGAGGACTACCGGCGGGTGGCCGCGGCGATCGCGTACATCGATCGTCACGCCCGCAAGCAGCCGTCGCTGGACGAGGTGGCGGACGCCGTCGGGCTGAGCCCCCACCACTTCCATCGTCTCTTCCGACGGTGGGCCGGGACCACGCCGAAGCGATTCCTGCAGCTCCTGACGCTCGGGGACGCCAAGCGACGGCTGGAGGCGTCGCGGACCGTGTTGCGCGCTGCCTGGGACGTGGGACTCTCGGGACCCGGGCGGCTCCATGACCTCTTCGTCACCCTCGATGGCGTCACCCCAGGCGAGTTCGCCGCGGACGGCGAGGGAGTCCGGGTCACGTGGGGGCTGGCCCCCTCGCCGTTCGGCACCGCCCTCATCGGACGGACGGACCGAGGCGTCTGCCACCTCTCGTTCCTCGAGCAGGAAGCCCGTCCCGGCGAGCCCGGTGCCCGCGATCCCGGGGCGGAGCGACGGACCCGCGGGCGGGAGCGACCCCTCGATGCGCGTCTCGCGGACCTCCGGGACGAGTGGCCTCGCGCCGATCTCTGCAGGGACGACGACACCGCCCGCTCGCTGGCCGAGGCCATCTTCGAGGGTGACCGCCCGGCACTGCACGTCCGCGGCACCAACTTCCAGCTCCAGGTCTGGCGCGCGCTGCTGGCGATCCCCGAAGGCCACGTGGCTGCGTACAGCGATGTGGCTGAGGGGCTGGGCCGCCCGGAGGCTGCCCGGGCGGTCGCGGGCGCGGTAGCCCGGAACCGGGTGGCGTGGCTGATCCCGTGCCACCGGGTGATCCGGAAGGTGGGCGAGGCCGGCGGATACCGGTGGGGCGCGGAGCGGAAGCGGGCCATGCTGGCGTGGGAGTCCGCCCGGTCGGAATGAAGGCGTCCGGTTTCCACATCGGCCTGGCCCTGGCCACCGTGTACCTCGTGTGGGGTTCGACCTACCTGGCCATTCGATTCGCTGTGGAGACGCTCCCGCCGTTCCTCATGGCCGGGACCCGATTCACCATCGCCGGCGCCATCCTTTACGGGTGGCGTCGTTCCAGTCATCCCCGGCCGTCGGCCGCCCAGTGGCGGGCGGCAGCGGCGGTGGGCGCTCTCATGCTGCTGGTCGGCAACGGCGGCGTGACCTGGGCCGAGCAGTGGGTGGAGTCCGGGACGGCCGCGCTCATGGTCGCCTCCGTGCCGCTCTGGATGGTGCTCCTGGACTGGGCCCGACCGGGCGGGCGACCGCCGCGGCCGGCGGTGTGGGCGGGGATCGCCGTCGGGATGGCGGGCGTGGCGCTCCTCTTCGGGAGCCCCACGCTCGAGCCCCGGTACACGATGGGGTGGGTCGTGCTCCTGGTCGCGTCGGTCGCGTGGGCGGCGGGCTCGCTGTACTCCCGCACCGCGGTGCTGCCCGCCCCGCTCCTGGCCACGGGGATGCAGATGCTGGCCGGCGGGGCGCTGCTCCTGGCCACGGGCGCGGCCACCGGCGAGCTGGCGGCGGTCGACACGGCGACCGTGTCGCCCCGGTCCGTGCTGGCGCTGGCCTACCTGATCGTGTTCGGCTCGCTGGTGGGGTACACGTCCTACGTCTGGCTCCTGCGTGCCACGCCGGCGGCGCTCGCGTCCACGTACGCCTTCGTGAACCCCGTCGTGGCCGTGTTCCTCGGGTGGCTCCTCGCCGATGAGCGGGTCACCCCACGGATCGTGCTGGCCTCGCTGGTCATCGTCGGCGGCGTGGCGCTGATCACGCTGACCCGGGCGTCCCGCCGAGGCCCACCGCAGCCCCGTCCTGAACCGGGGACGGTCCCGCGGCGCGGATCTTGAACGTTCAGCGCGCCGTGATGACCAAGCGAGACCCCGACTCCGACAGCACCGACCCGGACGGCCGGAGCCCGGCCGAGACCGAGATCGCCTCCTCCGCGTCGCCCGACGTGGCCGAGGAGGCGAAGCCGGGCGCCACGGCGGACGCGTCGGCCTCCCCGGACCTGACGGAAGAGGAGATCGAGAAGGCCCGGCAGGAGACGCCGCTCAACGCCGACATCACGTTCGAGGTCATCCGGCGCCGGGGCGAAGAGGAGCTGGCGCGTTCGCTGACGGCCCTCTTCTTCTCGGGTCTGGCGGCGGGGCTGTCCATGGGTTTCTCGCTCCTGGCCGAGGGCCTGCTCCATACCTACCTGCCGGAGGCCGCGTGGACCCCGCTGGTCAGCAAGCTCGGATACAGCGTCGGCTTCCTCATGGTCATCCTGGGCAGCCAGCAGCTGTTCACCGAGAATACCCTCACCGCCATCATCCCGCTGCTGGCGCGAAAGAGCCGGAGGGCGCTGATCGAGGTGGCCCGGCTGTGGGCCGTGGTGCTCCTCGCGAACCTCCTGGGCGCGCTGATCTTCGCCTGGGGGATCTCCGGCACCACCGTCCTGGACCCGACCGCCCGGGAGTCCCTCCATATCATCGGCCTGCACGCGGCGGAGGGGACCGTGTGGCAGCTGATCGTGCAGGGAATCTTCGCGGGGTGGCTCATCGCCCTCATGGTCTGGATGCTCCCGGCCACCCAGGGAGGGAAGACAGCGATCATCGTGCTGTTGACGTACCTGATCGGGCTGGGCGGCTTCCCCCACATCATCGCCGGGTCCGTCGAGGTCCTCTATGCGGTGGTCCACGGCGGGCTGCCCTGGACGGAGTACGTGTTCCGGTGGGCGCCGGCCACGCTCCTGGGCAACGTGATCGGAGGCGTGGCGCTGGTTTCGGCGCTGAACTACGCCCAGGTCTTC
>JAWVYT010000150.1:0-6084 GCA_033722595.1 Longimicrobiales bacterium | reverse complement strand
GTGGGGATCACGGCGTCGAGCATCTCCGGCGACACCTGCTGCATGGCGATGATCCCGATCCAGACGCAGGCGATGGTCATGATCCCGAACTGGAGCACCTCCGTGAAGACCACGCTGAACATCCCGCCCTTCACTACGTAGACCGTGGTGATGGCCGTGATCAGCAGGCCCCAGAGGTTCACGTTCAGCGTGGGGTCCGCCGCCAGCTGCCACGGCAGGAACGCCGCGGCGAACTTGCCGATCCCGATGAAGCCGTACGCCAGGAACCCCACCACGTTGAAGAGCGCGAAGACCACCACGATGATGTGGGCCAGCTTCGCGCCCTGGCCATCGCCGAACCGGAACCGGATCCACTCCGCGCCCGTCATGACGCCGGACCGGCGGAGCCAGATGGACAGGTAGACCATCAGGAAGATCTGGTTGAAGACCGGCCACAGCCACGGGATCCAGAGGCTCTTCAGCCCGTAGACGAAGAGCAGGTAGACCATCCACATGGTCCCGCTGATGTCGAACATCCCCGACGCGTTCGACACGCCCAGCGCGTACCACGGGATCTCGTTCCCGCCGAGGAAGTAGTTCCGGATGCTCCTCGACGCCTTCTTCGAGATGTAGAACCCGATCCAGAGCGTGGCCGCGATGTAGCCGGCCAGGATCGCGAGGTCGAGGGCGGTGAAGCGCATCGGGGCCTATCGCCCGTCGCCGGGTCCCTCGTCCGTCCGGAACGGGGTCGCCGGTAGCCCCTCCTCGTTGTACAGGTTCGCCGTCACCGGGTTGTCCGCCCACGCGTACCGGACCGCCACGGGGTCCGGCACGGCCTCGCTCCATACGACGACCCGGTCCCCCTCGATCCGGGCCTCCGCCACCACGAACTCGCCGTCCTCGCCCGCGATGGCGAACCCGCCCAGCGCGTCGCCCCGGGCGACCAGCCCGCCGTCCACGTGGTCGAACGCGATCTCGACCCGGCCGTCGGGCCGCACCGTGTGGCTACGGTACACCGGGCCGGAGTACACCACGTCCTGGCCGTACGCCACGGCCCGCGCCGCCCGGGCGAGCCGCGCGCCCACGTCCTGCTTGTTGCGCGGGTGGATGTCGTCCGCCTCGCCGATGTCGATGGCCAGCGCCTGCGCCGTCTTCGGCAGATCGAGCGCCGCGGTCTGCGACTCCCGCAGCATCGCCCAGTCGCTCGGCTCGGTCCCGTCGCCGGGCTCCATGAAGTTGGCGAGCTGGACCCAGAGGAACGGCAGCTCGCGGCCCCACGCCGCCCGCCAGCTCCGGATCATCGTCCGGAACAGCTCGCGGTACTCGTACGCGTCGCCCGGGTACGCGTTGGACTCGCCCTGATACCAGATCACGCCCCGGACCGGGTAGCCGGTGATCGGGTGCACCATCTGGTTGTAGAGGACCGTGGGCACCTGGTTCATGTCGCCGGAGCCCAGCGCGACCTCGCCGACCCGGAACCGCCACTCGCCCGCCAGCGGCCGCCGGCCCTCCGCCGTCTCCAGGTACAGCAGCTCCTCCGGGCCGTAGATCCCGCCACCACCGCCCGTGTCGACCACACGGACCGCCACCACGTTCCGGCCCTCCCGGAGCACGTCCGCGGGGACCCGGTAGCGACGCGGCTGGTTCCACGCCATCTCCATCCCGCCCACCTCCACGCCGTTCACCCAGGTCCGGTCGCCGTCATCGATCATGGCGAGGCCCAGGTGGACGCGCGCGGCGGCCTCGGCGGCGCTCAGCTCGAACGCGGTCCGGTACCAGGCGACGCCGTCCAGCCCGTTGTAGCCGGCCTCCTCCCACCGGGCGGGGACCCGGATCCGGGCCCAGTCGCCGTCCTCGAGCGACGGGTCCGCCCACACGGCCCGGCCGTCCACGAGCCCCGGGTCCGAGCTCGGCAGCGCGCCGATCCTGGCCTCCAGCTCGCGCCGGAGCTCGTCCTCCCGCGCCTGCTGCAGCGCACGGACCTGCTCGGCGCCCGCGGCGTCGAGGCCCAGCGCGTCGGCGCTCATGTACGGCTCGAGCCGCGCGCCGCCCCACGAGTTGTCGATGATCCCGATGGGGACGCCCACGTGCGGCCGGAGCTCCCGGGCGAAGAAGTACGCCACGGCGGAGTGGCCGCCCACGTGCGCGCTGTCGGAGACCTGCCACTCGCCGCCCACCAGCGTGTCGGCCGGCGAGTACGACCAGCTGCGCGGGATCCGGAAGTTGCGGATCCGGGGGTCGTCGGCCGCGGCGATCTCGGCCTCCGCGTCCCGGGAGTCCGCCACGGTCCACTCCATGTTCGACTGCCCCGACGCGATCCACACCTCGCCCGCCAGGACGTCCCGGACGCGGACCGTCTCGCCGCCGGACCGGACGGCGAACCCGAACGGGCCGCCGGCCGTCCGGGGCGGGAGCACGATCTGCCACGCGCCCTCATCGTCCGCGTGCGTGGTGAACGTCAGCTCCCCGATGAACAGCGAGACCGCCGCGCCCGGGGCCGCCCGGCCCTCGATGGGCACCGCCGCGTCCCGCTGGAGCACCATGTGGTCGCCCACCAGCGGCGACAGCCGCAGCGCCTCCTGCGCCTCGAGGCCGCCCGCCCCGCCGGTCAGCATCAACGCCACGGCCCACACCAGGCTCTTCGTCGCTC
Source organism: Longimicrobiales bacterium (assembly GCA_033722595.1). Classification (GTDB taxonomy): domain Bacteria; phylum Gemmatimonadota; class Gemmatimonadetes; order Longimicrobiales; family RSA9; genus JAWVYT01. The sequence goes on along the minus strand of JAWVYT010000150.1, from coordinate 3,455 downwards.
CATGCATCCCCTATCCGTCCCCCGGAGCCGCCGCGCCCAGCGCGTCCATCCGGGCCGCGTACTCGGCGATCAGCTCCAGCGTGCTCGTGTCATCGTCGTAGATGGAGTACCACCCCTGCCGCTCGTGGGGCGGGTCCCCCGTGAATGGATCGCCCGGCGCCCAGTACCCGCCGGGCTCCTCCGGTCGGGCCTCCCCGGACCACGACCAGACGTTGCCGCCCGCCACCACCGTGCCCTCCACGGCGGCCTTGTGCAGCGCCTCGAACACGATCCGGAAGAACTCGTCCCGATACCCGACCGACGCCCCCGGCGAGTAGTCCAGCCGGTCCCGGGAGACGCCGAACTCCTCCAGCACCAGCGGCTTACCCAACCGCTCCGCCACCGCCAGGTGCTCCGCCAGGTACGCCATGGACCGGCCCACCGCCACCGGGAACGTCTCCTCCGGCCGCTCCGGCCGGTACCAGCCCCAGTTCTCGATCCAGAGGTGCACCGTCACGTAGTCCAGCGCCGGCGACGCCGCGACACGGGGGAACTGCGTCCGCTCGTACGGCGTGAGCTTCCCCTCCCCGCCCAGCGAGACCAGCTGCCGCGGCGCGCGCTCCCTGATGAACCACGACATCCGGTCCACCCACTCCACGTACGCGTCGCTGTGATCGAACCCCCGGGGCTCGTTCGACAGCTGCCACGCCATGATCGTCGGGTCGTCCCGGTACGCCACCCCCGTGACCGTGTTCTCCCGGTCGATCAGCATCGCCACGTACCGGCGGAACAGCGACCGGGCCTCCGGGACCGCGTAGAACCGCGCCGAGTAGCGCTGGAAGTCGTCCCACGTGTTCCCGTCCTGCTCCGGGTACGGGATCGGCTCGCCCGTCGCCCACGAGACGTACTGCGCGAACCCGCCCGTCCACTGGAAGAAGTTGTTCAGCACCAGCACCACGCGCATCCCGCGACGACCCGCCTCCGCCAGCAGGAAGTCCAGCCCCCGGAGCAGACCCTCGTCGTACTCGCCCGGCGCCGGCTGCACCGCCGGGTGCACCCGCCACGGCTGGTCCCGAGGACCCTCCGTCGCCGCCATCACCCGCAGGTTCGTCACGCCCAGCTCCGCCAGCCGGTCCAGCTCCCGCACCAGCCGGGCACGGTCCCCCGCCTCACGGCCCGCACCCAGGTTCATCCCGTACCACAGGTTCACGCCCAGGAAATGGTACGGCCGCTCCCCGATCACGAAGCCGCCATCCGCCACGCGCACGAACGCCGGGGACTGGGCGCCGACGGGCACGACGCCGATGGCCAGGAAGAGCAGCAGCAGACCGATCGCTCGTCGCGTCATGGGACCCCGACAGCTGGAGCAGCGTGACCATCGTCGAGGCAGTCTAGAGACCCGGCTGGCATTTGACAACTTGAATGACAAATTCCGCCGACGGACGCCCGCCGGCGTGGCGGACGCGGCTACGGACCGCTCGGCTGGGTCACGACCAGGATGGCGCCGCCGCCGTTGCCGAAGCCCCATCGTGCGGAGGCTTCCGCGGGCGTGTAGTACTGGATGTACTTGATGGCGGCCACCTCGACGCGTCGCAGCTGGTCCACGTACCCCACCCTCTGGCCGTCGAGATAGACCATGACGCGCATGGTGCGGCGCTGCTGGTTCAGCGGCGAAGTGGGAGTGGTGGAGCGGAGCCAGTGGGCCTTGAGGCGCTCCACGGCCTCGTACGCGTTGGTCGCGCGGACCTCCTGGATCTGCTGCTGGGTGAGGACGTCCCTGGACATGTACTCGTCGTCGGAGCTCTCCGAGGTACTGGCGCATCCGAGTCCTGCGGTCAGGGTGACGACGAAAGGAAGTAGGGCAGCTCGACTCCGCATGGTGCATCTCTCCGCTCGGGACTGGAAGGGTGGGCCCTCCATGCCACCAATCTGCGAAGGGCACGCCCCGGGGGTCAATCGTCGCGGGGGTGCCGTGTTCCCCCGTGTGGCACTGCCGCGCACCGGAACGGACCGGCGTCCGCCGTCATGTCCTCACTGCGAACCTCCGGCCCGCTGCCGCCGGTCCTCCCGCGCGGCCTCGACCACCGAGAAGAAGGCGGGCTTGGGCCGGTTCTGGCGGTCGAACAGGAGCGGATAGCTGGTCCGTCCCGCGATGGGCCAGTCGTTGAGCCAGGAGGCGGCGTCCGTGACGCCCCAGAAGGTCACGCGCGAGATGTCCTCCTGATGCGCGAGGAAGAGGTCGAAGAAGTCGGCGTAGCGCCGGGCCAGGCGCTGCTGCATGGAATCCGGAAACGCCTCGGTGAAGGGGTTCAGCTCGTCCCGGAGCTCAGCGCGCCGGGAGATATCGGCCCCCCAGTGCTCCTGCGGGCGCGGCAGCACGGCCACGTCGAGCTCCGTGATCATCACGTCGCCGAGCTCGGCGAACGCCTCGATGCTGGCGGCGATCTCTTCGAGGGGCGGGCGGCTCAAGGTGTAATGGGCCTGCATGCCGATGCCCGTCACCGGCAGGCCCCGGGCCTGGAGGTCCCGCACCAGGCGCACGGCGCCGGCTCGCTTGGCCGGGTTGTTGAGCGAGTAGTCGTTGTAGTAGAGCTCGGCGTCCGGGTCCGCCTCGTGGGCGTACTCGAAGGCTTTCGCCAGGTAGTCCTCGCCGATGATCCTCAGCCACGGCGACTCGCGCAGCGTGCCGTCATCGTTCAGCGCCTCGTTGACCACGTCCCAGCCGTCGACACGACCCTCGTAGCGACCGGCCACGGTGTGGATGTGGTCGCGCATGCGCGCCAGCAGGGTGTCCCGGCCGACCGGCTGTCCCGCGGCGTCCTGGAAGACCCAGTCCGGGACCTGGCTGTGCCAGACGAGCGTGTGGCCCACGATGAACATGTCGCGCTCCTCGCCGAACGCCACGAACGCGTCGGCCGGGGCGAAGTCGTAGACCCCCGGCTCGGGATGGATCACTTCCCATTTCATCACGTTCTCGGGCGTGATCGTGTTGAAATGCTTCGTCGCGAGCTCGGCCTCCGGGACGTTCTCACCGGTGAACTGGGACGGGTTCAGCGCACCACCGATCAGGAACGCGTGGTCGAACACCTCCCGGAGCGCCGGCACCTCCTCCGCGGACTCGACGTTCTCGGGCTCGGGTGCACAGGCTGCAGCGAAGACCGCGGTCAGCAGCAGGATCGTCCGTCCCGTCGTTGGCTTGTTCATTGTCATTGAGGCCGGGGTTGCGGGTCGGGTCATGACGCGGGGGGCTCCGCCGCTTCTGCGTGGCGGGCGGTCAGATCCCGTTCGATGGTCACCATCATCTTGTCGGTGAGCGGGTAGAAGAACATGATCGCGCCACCGACGATTCCGAAGATCGCCGGGTAGAAGCTCATGAGCATCCGGATCCCCGTCAGGGTCTGCGGGTCCTGCGCCACGCCGCCCTCGACGAACCCGTACCAGGCCAGGATCCAGCCGACGATGGCGCCGCCGAGGGT
>JAWVYT010000149.1:0-6115 GCA_033722595.1 Longimicrobiales bacterium | reverse complement strand
GATCCCCTGGAGCGTGAGCTCCTGGAACCGCGGACCCATCTGGTTGTCCTGCGTCAGCGGCTCGAACGGATCCCTCCGCTCCGCGCCCCGGTACTCGAACACCTCGCGCTCGTACACCAGGGTGATCTGGTCGCCTGACGCGCCGGGTCGCTGCTGGGCGCCCTGCTGGGCGACGAGGCCCAGCACGGACCCGCCCAGCAGGCCGGCTGCCATCAGGTACATCGCCGTTTTACGCACCGGTGTTCCCTCCCTGATTGGCCGCAGCCTGCTGCGCCTGGTCCGGAAGCACGTACGTCTCGATGAGGAACGTGGCTTCCAGCATCCGCTCCCCCTGTCTCGTGCCTCCGGGCACGACACTCAGGTTGATGGGCGTGATGATTCGGTTCAGCGACCCGATCTCCGTGAGGAACCGGGCGATCTCATGGTACTGTCCGAGCACCGTCATCTGGAACGTGCGCCGGTTGTAGTGCGGCCCGCGGTCCGTAGCGCCCGGGTTGAACCGGGCCAGGTCCACGCCGATCTGGTCGGCCCGCTCGCTGATGGTGTTCAGCAGTCGCGAGACCTCCTCGCCGCGGGGCACCAGCTCCTCGAGACGGCCGATGTGCCGCTCGAGCTCCTGGAGCCGCTCCTCCAGGCGACGGCTCTGAGGCGCCAGCATCCGCGCCTGGCTGTTCGACGCTTCCAGCGACTCCAGCCGCGTCTCCATGGTCTCCACCTCCTGCACGAAACCATCGTGCAGGAAGTACCAGTAGCCGAACAGCAGGATGAGCGGGATCATCCCGATGAGGAGTCGCTGCTGCTGCTTCGGATCGTCAGGGAGTCCCAGCGCCATTGCCCACCTCCGATCCCGTTGTGGTTGCAGCCGTCTCGTTCGGGAACAGCGGTACCGTCTCCACCATCTCCATCGGCGGTGGCTCGTACGTGCCCCTGAGAACGAACTCGTTCACGATGTTGTTCGGGTCGTTGCCGACCTGCGCCTGCTCACTGCTGATGAGCTGGACGTTGCGCAGGAACGGCGACGCCTCCAGCGCGTCCATGAACCGCGTCAGCGCCGGAAGGCTGCCCGTCCGCCCCTCGACCTCGAAGGTGGGCGTCGGTCCCCCCTGCACCTGGTCGATGGCGTCCAGCCAGGTGTACGGCGGCAGCGCCCGGCTGACCTCGTCGAGGATGTGGGGCCAGATATAGCGCCCCGCATCGATCTCCTGGATCAGCGCCAGCTTCTGGGCGATCGTGTCCTGCCGTGCCCGGAGCGACGCCTGGGTCTGGATCAGCTGCGAGAACCGAATCGAGTCGGCCACGGCCTGGTCGATGGCCACCTGGAGGTCCGCCTTCCGGTTCTGGACCCCGAAGTAGAGGTACAGCCCCAGGAGCGGTGCCAGGATCCAGGCCACCACGATGAACGCCGTGATGCGGTTGAACTCGGGGAGCCCGTCGCCGAGCTTCAGCGAGAACCCGCCGCCCCCCCGCTTCTTCCGCTTCTCTGCGCCTGGTAGAAGGTTGATTTCGATCATGGTATCGGCCTCACGACCTGCGCATGGCCAGGCCCACAGGCAGCATCAGCATCGGTGCCACCTCGTCGACCGCGACCTCCATGTTCACCTCGGGCTTCACAGCGACCCTCTCCAGGGGGTTCGCCAGCGTCGTCGCGACGCCGAGCCGATCGCCCAGGATGTCCACTACGCCGGGCACCCGGGCCCCGCCCCCCGACAGGTAGACCTGGTCCACGCCCTCTCCCCCGGACTGGGCCGTGATGAACGCCACCGCCCGCTCGATCCCCACGGCCAGCTCGTCCACCCGCTCCGTCACGAACGCGTCCATGCCCTGCACCTCTGCACGGCCCTGGATCACGTCCTCCGCGTCCTCCGCCGTCATGCCCCGCTCCCGCTGGAGCGCCTCCCGGATCCGACGGGAGCCGAACGGGATGTCGCGAACCACGATCGGGACCCCGTCCTCGAGGATGTTCACGTTGGTCGTCTCGTGACCCACGTTCACCAGCGCCACCATCCCCGACATGCTCGACGGGTAGCTCTGCTCGAAGGAGTTGTGGAGCGCGAACGCGTCCACGTCGATGATCGCCGGCTCCACACCGGCATCCGCCAGCAGCGTCATGCGGTTCTCGATCAGCTCACGCTTCGCCGCCACCAGAAGCACCGACATCTGGGGAGCCTGACCCTCCGGGTCCAGGATCTGGAAGTCCAGCTGCACGCTCTCCATGTCGAACGGCACGTGCTGGTGCGCCTCCCACCGGATCAGCTCCTGGGCCTCCGAGTCATCCATGCGATCCATCTGGATCTTCTTGATGATCACGTCGTGACCCCCCACGGCCGCGACGACATCCTTCTTGCCCAGGTTCGCCTCGTCCACCACCGAGCGGATGGTCTCCGCCACCAGGACGGGGTCCATGACCTCACCCTCCACGATGGCGTCGGCCACCAGGGGGCTCGTCGCGATCTTCGTGATCTCCGGATCCTCCCTCGAGTGATCCACGACCACGAGCTTCACGAACCCGCTCCCGATGTCCAGACCCGCAGTGACCTTGCTTCGGCCGAAAAGTCCCATGATGATGGTCCGAGTTATTGGGGGAAGGCCGTTGTGGCGGAACGCTTTAGACTACCCCGGGCCGGATGGCGTGTCAATAGAGTCGCGGGGATTTATTCAACCCCCGTTTGACGGTTCACCGCCCGGCGAGCGGCGCCACAACGCGGTCAGTTACCGATCGCCGCACCTCTTTTCGCGGTCCTGTCGGACGCGACCGGACGTCGTACTTTCGACGCCAGCGCGCTCGATCCCGGTGACGCTGTCAGCCGGCGGGCACGGTGCCTCCGCGTGGACGGCCGCGCCCTGCAGCTCCAGCCGCGTGGTGGCCTGCGCCTTCTGTGACGACGCGTAGAACCCGCCGGTGACCACGGTCCCGATGGCCATGATCGCCAGGAGCGCTGCCGGCAGCGCGAACCCGTCTCCTTTATGATCAAACCCGCTGCTGTCCATGGTCGTTCTCCAGCATTGAGCGGCCCGAGCCGCGCTGCAGCGGCTCCCTAGCGCCCCTCTTCGGATACGAGTTCCGTGCCGTACGGGGTGGGCCATCGCTGTGGGGGGAGAACGGGGGCGAGCGCGGGTCGTCCGCCGCTGTGCCGGCCGCTACATGTTTCGTGAACCGCTACTTTTTTCGGAGCCGCTAAACGTAGTCAGAACATTGGGATCCACCATCTTTCAGGAGGTCGGAACGGCCCATCGAAAGCGGGAGCGGAGACGCCCCGCCGGATGGCACAGGCATTCCGCAGGATGCGTCCCGCGCTGACGACGGATCCGGCCCGGACCGCGCCGCGTACCGTGCTTCCGGCGTCGAGATCGAGGCGTCCGCGGACGGCGATCAGGCCGTCGAAGTGTGCTCCACCCGTGAGTCGCAGGTCCCCGTCGACCACGAGCACGCCGTGCGCCATGCCGCCGTCCATCACGAGGTCTGGAGCCACGATGAGCGGGAGCAGCCGGAAGCACGGGTGCGCCGGGTCTGGGCTGCCCCAGTTGCCGGCGCCAGGGACGCACTCGCCCGCGGTCGCGAGGGGCGCGGGTGTGACCGTCCCACCGGGATGGTGGATCGCCGCCAGGCCGGCGGCGGTCCCGGGGTCGAACGGGTCCGGCGCGGCCGGGGCCGGTGGGAGTCGATAGGCAACGGGTGGATCGCCGTCCACCGCCGCGCCGGGGTCGATGGTGGCGATCGGCGCCATGATGCCCGGCCCCGGATCGCCACAGGCGTCGCCCCCGCCGGAGACGCTGCCCTCGGGCACCGTGACGGCTCCGGCAGCGCTCACGGCCGCCGGGAACGATGACGCCAGCCGGTCGGGGTGCAGGACCCGGACGAGGAGCGCCGCCCGGGCGGTGACCGAGCCGCCGGGGCCGGGGACGCGCCCCGTCGCGGCCACAACGAACAGGCCACTGTCGACGCGCTCGATATCGACGCCCCGCGGATCGCCCGGCGTGAACGATCCTCGAACGTCGAGGGCGGCGACGTCCCGGGTAGACCACGCGGCGACGGTCCGCAGAACGGCCCCCTCGGCCGCCCGCGTGGCCTGGGCGTGCCGAGCGCCCGCCGCCGCGATCCACGCTTCCCGGGTGCCGACGGCCAGCATCCCCATGGCCATGACCATCAGGGCGAGCACGAGAAGCATCGCCATCACGAGCGCGAAGCCGGACCGGTCCGTCACGGGGCACCTCCCTGGCTCAGGAGCCTGATGGTGGCCGCCTCGTCGTCGAGCGGCAGTCGGAGGAACGTGTCGGGGTGCAGCGGCAGCCGAGCTCTCAGCTTCCCGGTCGCGCTCTCGAACCAGGGGTTCTCGAGGACCGCCTCGGTGACCGGCTGCCGCCCGCCCCGGCCCCTCCGATACCGGAGCGCGCCTCGGGAGAGGTAGTACGCTCCGGTCTCGAAGATCAGCACCATCCCGACGCTGCGGCCGGCGGGCGGCGAGACCCCGAGCCGATAGCCGCCGCAGGCGGTGTCGGACGCGACCGCCGTCACCTGGTGGACCGTGCCGTCGGTCGTGTCGGCGGTGATGATCAGCGCCGAGTCCTTCGTCGGGTCCGGTCGGCGAGCGCCACGGTACCGGATGCTGATCTCGCTTCCGCCCCCGCAGATCGTGCCGCCGCCCCGGACGGCCCGGAGCCGGACCGAATCCCTGCCGGCGACCATGTCGGGCGCGGCGGCATAGCGCAGTTCCCCGTTCAGGACCAGATCGGTGGTCCGGACGACGTCGGCGGCCCGGCCGCGCTCCTGTCCCAGTACGGCAAGGCGACCCTGGGCCCCGGCGAACCGGGCGGCCGCGATCAGGACCAGAGCGAAGAGCCACGCCACGAGGAGGAGCTCCGGGAGCGTTACCCCTGGCGGACCCGCCGCGCTCCGCCGGGGGACGCGGCCCCGCCGGGTCATGGCCCGCCCCCTGCCGGGCCCGGTCGCTCGTCGGGCAGGACCGGAACGTCCGGAACCGGATCGCCGACCAGCGCCACGACGGTGACCCCTGCGGGATCGACCACGGTCACGCGGATCCGGTCTCCGATCGGGCCCCATACCAGGGTGAGACCCGCCTCCGAGCGGCTCCCTGCTGTGACCCCGCCGATACGGGCGACCGAGTCGAGGGTCGCGGCGGCGAGTCGGGTGGCCCTCTGGGTCGCCACCGCCCGGCCGGACCGCTGCTCGGCCAGGACCGCGGTGCCCGCTACGGCGACCAAGGTGGCGGCCAGAAAGGTCATCGCCACGATCAGCTCCGGGAGCGAGTGCCCGCCGGGCGGGCACGCCGGGGTCCTCGTCACCATCGCCGGTACCGTCCGTAGGCGCTGACGGTCAGCCCGGCCTCCGCCACCCCCCGCCGTAACCGGACCGTGCGACTGGTGATCCGCCCGATCCCGAGGGCGTCGTAGCGGAAGGCCACCGGCGCCGCCGTGCCCGGATCGATGGCGACCCCGTAGCGCCCTGCCAGGTCCACCGGCGGGTCGAGCCGCGCGCCCGCCCGGACGACGTACCGTCCGCTCACAGGGTCGAGCAGCAGCGTGGCGCCACCGTGGGCCGCCGCGGCCATCCGTGCCCACCCGAGCCCCGCGGCCAGCTCGTCCCGGGCAGCCCGGACGGCGGCGGCGTCACGCCACCGGAACGCCGGCGGGGCGGTCACGGCCAGCAGCATCGCGAGGACCGCGAGGCAGACCAGGATCTCGATGAGGGTGAAGCCCGTGCGTCGCATGCCCCGAGACTGGCTGGGGCGTCGGGGCAAGGGAATAGGGGGATGGGACGGAGACTAGAGACTAGAGACTAGAGACTAGAGACTAGAGACTAGAGACTAGAGTCTAGAGACTAGAGACTAGAGTCTAGAGTCTAGAGACTAGAGAGGCCGGGGCTCAGGGGCCGAGTTCAGAGCTCGGAGTGCCGAGTCCGCGATCGTAGCGAGCGGACACTCTTGCACTCTTGCACTCTTGCACTCTTGCATCTTGCACTCTTGCATCTTGCACTCTTGCATCTTGCACTCTTACTCCAACCCGTAGTCCCGGATCTTGTACAGCAGCGCCCGGGAGCTGAGCTCGAGGAGCTCGGCGGCTTTGGTGCGGTTGCCGCCGGTTCGCTCCAGCGCTTTCT
>JAWVYT010000148.1:0-6170 GCA_033722595.1 Longimicrobiales bacterium | reverse complement strand
GTGATCTCGAAGTCCGCGAGCGGCCGCTCGAACTGAACCCTGTGCTCGCCGTAGCGGACCAGCTCGCCGGTCAGCCGCCGCGCCCCCGCGACGCACCCCGCGGCCAGGGACAGCCGGCCACCGTTCAACACGTTCACCGCCACGGCGAACCCCTTGCCCGGCTGACCCAGCAGGTGATCATCGGGGACCCGGAGGTCGTCGTATAGCAGGCGCGCCTGCGACGACCCGCGGATCCCCATCTTCCGCTCCGTGTCCTCCACGACGAAGCCAGGCATGTCCGGCCGCACCAGGAACGCGCTGATCCGGCGCTTCCCGGCCGGTGTGGTGGTCTGGGCGAACGTCGCCAGAACGCCCGCGATGTGGCCCAGGCCGATCCAGATCTTGCGGCCGTTGAGCACCCAGCCGCCGTCCGGGCCCCGGACCGCCGTCGTCGTGAGGTTCCGCACATCGCTGCCGGTGGCCGGTTCGGTCAGGGCATAGGCTGCGTACATCGAGCCCGTTGCCAGGTCCGGCAGGTAGCGGTCCTTCTGCTCCTCGTTCCCGTACAGCACAATGGCCTTGCAGCCGAGTCCACAGTGCACGCCCACGATGACCCCCAGCGACGCGTCCAGCGACGCGACTTCACCGAACACCCGGGCGTACCCGCTGTGCGACAGGCCGAGGCCGCCGTACTCCCGGGGGATGGTCAGGCCGAACAGGCCCGCCTCGCCGAACGCCGCCATGACTTCGTCCGACACGGACTCCTCCGCGTCGAACCGGGGCGGATCGATGATGCCGTCGTGCCACAGCTCACGGAGCCGCTGGACCAGAAGCTCCACCGTCCGGGCTTCGTCGGAGTCGCGCTCACTCAGCGGGGCGGGGAACGGAAAGAGCCCCGGCGCCACGATCTGGCCGTTGAACAGCTCCTGCAAAAAGGACGGTCGACGATGTTGCATGGTCTCGGTTGCTCAGGGGGGCTCGTCCGGACGCACCAGTATAACGCATTCTCGGGTCAGTGCCCCTCGTCTTCTATAGCGTCCTCGATCTCTCCCGCCCCCCACAGGTTCGGCTCCGTCACCCCCTCCTCCAGGTGCCGCTCTCGGTTCACCCGAAAGTTCAACCTCGTCATGGAGTTGAGGTGCTCGATGAGGGGCTCGAGGCCGATGGCCGCGCGTCGCTCGTCCACCGTCCCCGGCTCGGCCAGCGGCCTCGGGTAGGCCCGGGCGTCGGCGAAGACGTACCGGACCTGGGTGCCGTAGAGCTGGGGCTGACCGGCATTGAGCCGGACCCGGTCGGTGAGGAGGGCGAGGTGGTTGGGCTTCGCGTTGCCGCGGGCGACCTCGTCGGCCAGGGCCTCCAGGACCTCCCGCTGGAACCCGGGCGCATGGTCGGAGTGCTGGACGAGGAGCCAGAAGTGGGTCGAGGTCTCCCGGCCGGCGACGTCGTCGCCGATGTAGCCCCAGGCGCCGAAGATCTCTTCCGCACGGCGCTGGTGCGCGGTGAAGACGCTGTCCTTGAACGCGTTCCACTCCTCGTCCGACAGCTCGGCGTACTCCCCCTGAGGCCACGCCGCGGCGACCTGGTCGACCTCGTGCATCCGGGCCAGCTCGGCCGCCAGCGCGTGCCGCCGGGCCCATTCGACCATGGCCGGGATCGTGGACTCGACGGTGCCGTCGGAGGCGGCGTCCACGGCCAGCAGCGCGTCGGCGAAATCGCCGAACGCAAAGAACCCCCGTCGGTCCTCCATGAACGCGACGAGCTCCGGCTTCAGCTCCTCGAAGTCAGCCGCCGAGAGCCGGTCCCGGGCGTACAGGAGGTACGTGGCCCAGGTCATGTACTCGTCGAACCGGAGCTGCGGGCTCGCGTACGACCGTGCCGCCCGCTCCGTCGCCCACAGGTCGGTGTCTGCGAACGCGACGGCGATCTCGTCCTCGAAAGCCGCCGTGGCCGGGTTCACGTAGCCGTGGTCCATCTCGGTGAACACCCGCCGGCCGGCCCGCGTGCGGTCGAGGGCGGAGGCGGTCTCGGCCACGCCGGCGGCGGGCGCGCTGATCCAGATCCGCTGCGTGGGCTTGGCGAGCGTGGTCCAGTGCAGGCCGCCGATCAGCGGCGACACGAAGATCTCGACCCGCCCCGGCCGGGCCGTGAACTCCTCCCGGAGCCAGACCCGCATGTCGTGGGGGTCGATCATGGTGGTGGTTGCGTCGATCAGGGCGGCGTAGGTGTCCCGGTGGCTGTCGTAGAACGATCGGAAGTCGGAGGCCGCCGCGAAGGCCTCGAGCTCGTCGCGGAGCCGGCGGAAGAGGTCGCCCTCCGGGTCGTCCCAGATGGAGCCGCTGGTGTCGATCTCGACCAGGCGGCCGTCCTCGGTCAGGGTGAAGTCGGCCGCGTTCCCGGCCAGGCGCGGGAGGTTGAAGCCGAACGGGAGCCGCGTCACGGCCGGCATGTCGGCGTACTCGCCGAAGTGGGAGAGGACCGCGTCGAGGTACGGACCGGACGCCCGCGTCTGCCGGTAGCCCTCCCGGCTCCGCTCCTTCAGCGCGGCGACGATCATTCCGAGCTCCACCGTCTCGGGGAGGGAAACCAGCTCCCGCTCGGCCGGCGGGGCCGGGGCGTCGGCCGCAGCCGACGCCTGCGGGTCGGGCGATGCGTCGTGGAGCGGCCCCCCGCCGGGGCCTGCGCAGGCGATCAGCGTCAGGCAGGTACCGGCGAGGGTGCTGCGGAGCAGGGGGTTGGGCATGCGGTCGACTCCGTCGGTTCGATCGTTCGTGGGTGGCAACAGGGTCGCATCCCGGGCTCGCCCGGACAGGACGCCGCGCGGGCGGGGTGGCGTTCCGGTCGGTCCGGAACCTCTGGCCTACCGCCCCTCGATCCGGTCCAGCATCTCCCGGAGCCAGTTGACCACCACGTAGGCCCGGGGTTGGGGAGGTGGGGGAGCGTCGATGTCCGCCTCGTCGTCCGGTGGTCGGAGGACCACCGCGAGCCGGCCGTCGGGGTGGACGGAGAAACTGAACAGCGTGCCCTCGTCGGTTTCCCGCGCGAGGACGGCCTCGGGCTCGCCGGCCGTGAAGGTCTGCCCCGACCCGTCGACCTCCACGGCGTAGACCGAGTCGTCCCGCATGTAGTAGAGGGTACCACCGTCGGGCGACCAGGCCGGGTCCCTGACGCTTCCGTCCCCGGGCCCCGAGACGCGCACCGCGGGGCCCGGGTCGGGGAGGAAGGCGCGGACGTAGAGCTCCGTCGAGCCAGTCCGGTCGGAGGTGTAGGCGGCCCACCGGCCATCCGGAGCCACCGTCCCGTGGCCCTCGGAGTGATCGGACTCCAGCCAGGGCGTGATCTCTCCCGTCGCGACGTCCACGATCATCAGGTCCCAGTTCCCCTCGTCGCCTCCGGAGTTCATGGCCATCACGAGCAGCCGTGCGCCGTCCGGAGTCCAGCCCGTCGGCTGAGAGAGGCGGCCCTGTACCGGCAGAAGCCTCGGTGGGCTCGAGGGCTCGACTGACTTCACCGCGCCGATCAAGAGCTGTCCCTCACCGCCCAGGGTGCCGTACGCGATCCGCTCACCGTCGGGCGACCAGAAGGGTTCGATGCCCACTTCGCCGTCGGGAAGCAGGGGCGTGTCCCGGAACGTCACCAGGTCGAACACGAAGGTCCGTGAGTTGCGGACGTACGCCAGCCGGCGGCCGTTCGGCGATACGCCCAGGCCCTGCCCGCCGAGCCCGCCGGGACGGACGGGCGGAAGCTCCATCGTCTCCGGCGACCCTGGAGAGACGAAGGCGATGCGGTTGTCGGGCCGGTCCGGCGGCGTCGGGCCGCGCAGGTACACGGCGCTCCCGTTCCCGGCCAGGTGGAAGGCCATCCGGCCCCTGGACGCGTCGGTGATCACGGAATCGAGGACCACCTGCGGCAGCCCGGTCACCTCGAGCCGGTCGAGGTCGAAGGGCACCGCCACCACCGAGCGATCGGACCGTCCGTACACCAGGTGGCCGGTGGGGGCATACCAGGCGTCGAAGCCGTCGGGGACCAGCTCGCGGGTCTCGCCCCTCTCGAGGTCGCGGAGCATCACCCGCCCGGTGCCGTCGCCGACTGGGCTCTCTGTATAGAGGACCGCGCGTCCCCCCTTCAGGGGGCGCACGTTGGCGGCGGCCAGGACTCCCTGGTCCAGGATTCTCTCCGGCTCCTCGCCCTCCCGGATCCGATACGATCCTCCGGGGCCCAGGTAGTAGAGGGTGCCGTCCTCGGTCCACGCGCTCGGCATGCCCCACGCCTCGTCTCGGATGGCGGTCGGCGCCCCGCCGTCGACGGACACCCGGCCGAGGGTGCCGTCCTGTTCGAAGGCGATCCACCGTCCGTCGGCCGAGAACACGGGGGCCTGGGCAGGTTCGGTGCCGGGAAGCTCCCGCCGGGTGGGGCCGTCGAGCTCGATCACCTGGAGGGGCGTGGGCCACGATGCGAACACGATGGTCGAGCCGTCCGGCGACACGTCGAAGTCGCTCTGCCGCCAGTCGCCCTGCACCGCCGAGTCGAGGGGCATGCGGACCACCGTACCCATGCCTGCCGGGGCGGCGGACTCGCCGCCGAGCCAGGCCACCGCGGCGCCGCCGAGGGCGAAGGCGGCGATTCCCGCCGCGCCGGCCGCAGCCCATCGGGCCCATGAACCGGTCCTCGGCCGGTCCGCTCCACGACGGACCGCGTGTACGGCGGTTCCCGTCGTGGACCGATAGCGGTAGCCCGGGTCGTCCAGGGCGGCCTTCAGGCTCGCGGCGTCCGGGAACCGATCGGCCGGGAGCTTCTCGAGAGCCCGGGCAAGGACGGCGGCCACGTGCTCGGGGACCGAGCGACGGAGCTCTCGGACGTCCCGGGGATCCTCGGTGAGGATTCGCGCAAGCACCGCCTGGGCCGTCGGCGCCGCAAAGGGCGACTGGGCGGCCAGCATCTCGTACAGCACACACCCGAGGGCGTACACATCGCAGCGAAGGTCCACGTCGCGGTCGCCCGCGGCCTGCTCCGGCGCCATGTAGTGGGGCGTTCCCAGGCTCAGGCCCGTCTCTGTGATCCGCCCGCCGCCCGCCTGGCTCACCGCCAGCGCGATGCCGAAGTCAGCCACCAGCGGCTCGCCCCGCTCGCTGAGCAGGATATTGGCCGGCTTGATGTCCCGGTGCACCACGCCCTGCTCGTGGGCATAGTCCAGGGCGTCCGCTACCTTCCGGGTCAAGGCGATCGCCTCGTCCACGGCGAGCTGCTTCTCCCGGTCCAGACGCTCCCGCAGAGACTCGCCCCGCACGTACGGCATGACGTAGAAGAGGAAGCCGTCCGCCTCTCCAGAGTTGTGCAGCGGCAGGATGTGGGGATGCTGAAGCGCCGCCGTGGTCTTGATCTCCGCCAGGAACCGCTCGGCGCCCACCACGGCGGCCAGCTCGGGCCGGAGCACCTTTATGGCCACCTGGCGGCCGTGCTTCAGGTCCTCCGCCAGGTAGACGGTGGCCATGCCGCCCTCACCGAGCTCGCGCTCGATGCGGTAGCGGTCCTGGAGGGCCTCGGACAGACGGGGGGTGTGTTCGGGCATGGGCGCAATATGGAGTTGGACCGCCTTCAGGAACAGCAAGAGGTGCCGCGAGTCAACTCCGAGGAGCGCGGCTGGTGCGAGATCCGGTGGCAAGGGGGATCTGGAAACGGGTAAGTCGATACATCTCCCAGGAAGCGTGTCCTTGGAACGGGGACAAACTGCTGGCGGTAAGCGCGGAGGCGGACTATCTGCCGAGGCCGTCACGGGAGTTCGAGGTTCGATCGCCGTCGGCGCTTCGCACCTCGGCGAGCCCGCAGAGCGGGCGTTCGAGTTCGAGGGTAGCGGCCGGCGAGGGTTCGCGGCGAATATCTCAGCCTTCTGGGCGGGCGCAAGGTTCATTGAACCGCCTGCCGGGGATGGAGGCGCCATCGCTGGTGGCGGTGCTGCGGGAGGCGCTATACGACCACGAGCCGCTGGTGCGCGAGCACGCGAGGTGGGCGCTGGGACGCCCGTCTTGATCGGTTGGAGAGGGTGATAGCCCGATCGGCGATTGCCTGCTGTCGACGCAGGGCGAGGATCGCTGCCGCGAACTCCTGCGCCGGTTTGCCGGCAACCGGACCTGGCAAGTGCCCACGCTCGTCCTGAGGCGCAGCCTGCCCGGTGGAGGGAGCAATCCGGGGAAGCG
>JAWVYT010000147.1:0-6206 GCA_033722595.1 Longimicrobiales bacterium | reverse complement strand
GGCGTCCTGGCGAGCGGGAACCTGGCCGTGGGTCGGTCGACCCTGGTGTACGAGGCCGGGGTCGGGAACGGGCGGTCGCCGGGGCTCTCGGGCGCCGGGGACGCCGGTGAGCTGGAGAGCGAGGCGGCCGCCATCCTCGGCGTCCGGTTCCGACCGGCCGGCCTGAGCGGGCTGGAGCTCGGGGTCCACACGTACCGGGACCGGGTCGACCCGCCGGGCCCCGTGGGGGCCGTGGACGAGCGGATCATCGGCGGGCACGCCGTCTGGCTGGCGGACCCGGAGATCGTGGTCGAGTACCTGCACTTCATCCACGAGATCGGCGGCACGGAGACGACCTCCGACGCCTTCTATGCACAGGTGGGGTGGAAGCTGCCCCCGCGGCCCACGATCCAGCCGTACGTTCGGTGGGAGACCGTGGACATCGGTCCCGGAGACCCTCTGTTCACGGGTCTCGGTCTCGGCTACGAGGGCGTCATCGCCGGGGTCCGGTGGGACCTCGCGGACTTCGTCGCGCTGAAGGGCGAGCTCCGATCCGAGGAGTTCGCCGGTGGGCCCCGGAGCACGAGCATCGTCCTGAACACCGCTTTCGTCATCCCGAACGTCATCGAGTAGGAGTCCCCCAATGAACGAAGCCCGTAGTCGCCCCGCCTGCACGGCCGTCGCGGTCCTTGCGCTGTTTCTTCTGGCCGTCGGCCCGAAACCGGCGGCGGCCCAGGACGCGGGGAGCGGAGGCGAGGGCGTCGCCATCGTCGTCCATCCGGATGTCCCCATCGAGGAGCTCAGCCTGGACCAGCTCCGCCGGATCTTCCTGGCGGACCAGCAGTTCTGGCCCGACGGGTCCCGGATCACGCTGCTGGTCCGGGCGCCGGCCGCGTACGAGCGGGACGTCGTGCTCAACGAGATCTATCGGATGGGCGAGGACGAGTTCCGGAAGTACTGGGTGGGGAAGATGTTCCGCGCCGAGGTGCCGGCGGGTCCCAAGATCGTCTACAGCAGCGAGATGGCCGGCGGTCTGGTCACGGCGGTCCCCGGCGCCATCGGGTTCGTCCCGGCCAGCGAGGTCGGGGAAGAGGCGAAGGTCGTGAGGATCGACGGGCGACTGCCCGGCGAGTCGGGCTACCCGCTGCAGTAGCCCCGTGCAGACGGACGAAGGCCAGAGCGCCTGGGAGCCGGGTTCGCCGTTCCGGGAGAAGGTCTCCCGGGTCTTCTCCGGGGACTGGCTCCCGCGGATCATCGTGGAGTCCATGCTCATCGTGGTTTCGATCCTCCTGGCGCTGGCCGTGAACGAGTACGAGCGGAACCGGGAGGACGTGGAGCTGGCCACGCAGGCCCTGACCGCGTTCGAGCGGGAGATCCGACAGAACCGGGCCCGGCTCGAGGACGTGGGTCCGTACCGCCGGGGGCTCCGGGACGTGATCGTGGACATGGGTGCGAGTGGCGCCCTGGCGTCGTCCGACGAGTTCCAGGCCACCATCGGCCTGGAGGCGCTCCGTCCGGCGTTCCTGACCTCCACCGTGTGGGAGACGGCGTTGACGACCGGCGCGCTCCCGCATATCGACTTCGACCTGGTCAACGCCCTCTCCCTGACGTACTCGCTCCAGGCTCGGCTCGAGGAGTTCAGCCGGACCGGAATGCCGGAGCTGGCGCGCGGCGGCTGGGTACCGCCGGAGAGCATGCCCGGCGCGATCCGTGAGGTCATCGTGTACCTCGGGGAGCTGAGCCGTTCGGAGTCCGACCTGCTGGCGGCCTACGAGGAGGTCCTCCGGATCCTGGAGGAGGCGAACGAGTCGGATGCCGAAACCGGCGCGGTGGCGGTGCCCCGGCCCTGAGCCCCGGGCCCCACCGGGGCCTAGGGGTGATAGTTGAAGAGCGGCAGCACCGGCAGGCTGTCCTTGTTGCGCGCGATATTGATCAGCCCGATCTGCACGCCGTGCAGCTCCTCGGCGATGTTCACGATCCCGATGGCCAGCCCGTTCTGGCTGCCCCGGATATTGTTGTAGGCGCTGACGGAAACGCCCCGGAGCTCGCCTCGCTCCTCGAGCCGGAAGTAGGCGGGCGCCAGGACCAGCCCCCGGACGTCGGTGCCGCCCACGCCCAGCGCGGCCGCGAGCCCCGTGATCCGGGGCGCGCCCACTCCGAGCCCCGCGATGGCGACGTATTTCAGGTGCCCTCCGGAGCCGATGCCGAGCCCGGCCAGCGAAAGGCCGGTGATGTCTCCCCCCGCGCCCACGCCGCCGCCGGCCAGCACGATCCCGTCGATCGAGCCACCGGCACCGCCGCCGAGCCCCGCGATGACGACGCCCCGGAGGTCGTTACCGACTCCTGCAGCGAGGCCGCTGATCAGGAGCCCGGTGGCCGAGCCACCCGCGCCGACGCCCAGCCCGCCGATGATGATCCCCTGGAGGTCGCCGCCCATCCCCACGCCGAGCCCGCCGCCGAGGAGACCGGTTCCATCGCCTCCACCGCCGAGTCCCAGCCCGCCGAAGGCCACCCCCTGGATGTCGCCGCCGGAGCCGAGCCCGAGAACGCCGATGCCGAGCCCCCCGAAGTCGTCCTGGACGGCGACCCCGACCCCTGCGCCGATCCCGGTCAGGCGGCCCGCCCCCGTCAGGGGCAGCCCGAGGGCGAGGCCCGTGACCTCGGAGTCCACATCGTCGGTCGGCGACCACACCGTGACGTTGAGCCCGGTCGCCCGGCGGAAGCGGCGGTCATCACGGAGGTTCAGCCGGACGCCCGTGATCTCCGGCACGGGGCCGATGGCGATCCCCACGTCCCCTGCAGCGATCTTGAGGCCCTGGCCCTGGAGCGACGTGGCGGCCAGCGCGAGGAGTACCGGGACGGCGGTGCGGAAGAAGGCGGTGGAGTGAGCCATGGCGTACGTTCCCGATCGAGTCGCGAGTGCTTCCCTCGATCCGAACCTACGCGCGTGCGAGGCTCCCGGTTTCAGCCCGGATGGCGCTGCTGCAGTCGGCCACGACCGCAGCCGGTGGCCGCGGCGCAGACTGCGGGGTCTAGCCGTCGGAGCCGGCCGGCTTCCCCGGCGGCTCTGCCCGGAACGCGTCCCGCTGACCGGGCAGGATGGGCTGGCGACCGCGGAACCCTGCGTCGGTCTGGTGCCAGTATGCGATCTCGGGCTCGCCCAGCTTCCAACAGAGGAAGACCGGTCTGCCGGCGTAGTAGCTGTACCAGTCGACGAGCCCTTCCTGGAAACCCTTGAAGTAGCAGCCGAGGTCGTGGAGCTCCTCGACCAGCGCCTCGACCTCGTCGTCATCGCCGGCGGCGTGATGCTCGAGGATGTCCTCGACGATCCGGCGGACGAGCGGCAGCTGGCGGTTGGCCTCGTCCAGGTCGAAGAAGCGGACATCGGCGAGGCCGGGGGGGAGCGCGGTCATGTCGGTTCCATCGGTGGGTTTCTCCAGCGTCTCTCCAAGGATAGAGCGGAAGGGTCCGGGTGGGAAGCCGGGGTCGTTCGCGCGGGGTGCCTCACGGGCGGGCTCGGGGCCGCGGCCGGCGACGGCACTCTGGCGCTCGCGCCGGTGTCCCCCCACCGTAGAAGCGGTCTTCCACGAGATCACACCCCCAAACCAGGAGGTCGCGATGGTTCCGGTTCTGTCGCTCTGGCTGCCGATCCTGCTGTCCGCGGTGCTGGTGTTCATCATGAGCTCCATCATCCACATGCTCCTGTCGTACCACTGGACCGACTGGTCGCCGGTACCCCGGGAGGACGACGTGATGGAGGCGCTGCGCGGTGTCGATATCTCGCCGGGGAACTACAGCATCCCCCACGCCGCGTCCATGGCCGCCATGAAGGAGCCGGAGTACGTGGAGAAGCGGGAGCGGGGTCCGGTGGCGATGATCACGGTCATGCCATCGGGCCAGGGCGGGATGGGGAAGCAGCTCACGCTCTGGTTCCTGTACTCCATCGTGGTGAGCGTCTTCGCCGCCTACGTGACCGGCCGTGCGGTGGGGCCCGGTGCCGAGTACCTCGAGGTCTTCCGATTCTCCGCCACGGCCGCGTTCCTGGCCTACGGCGTGGGCGAGTGGCAGCAGAGCATCTGGTGGGGCCGGAGCTGGACGACCACGTTGAAGAACACCATTGATGGACTCATCTACGCGTTCCTCACGGCCGGTGCCTTCGGCTGGCTCTGGCCCGCAATGTAGGAGCACCTCATGCCCGACCGCAGCGACTCGATCCAGGAGCGGGACCGGCCGAGCCGGCTGGTCCGGCCCACCGACGACCGGCTGATCGCCGGCGTGTGCGCCGGGATCGCCAGGTTCTTCGGGTGGAAGCCGAACCGGGTCCGCCTCGTCTACGTGGCCGCCTCGGTCCTCTCGGCCGCGTTTCCGGGGATCATCGTATACCTGGTCCTGTGGCTCCTGATGCCGCCGGAAGGTCGGCCCCGGAGCTTCCGCCTCCATTGACCCGCCGGGTCCCGGTGTCGGAGGGCGGGGACGGGGTGTTTCCACCACTCGCGATGTCGGCGCAGGTCGCGCCCGTGGCCACCAGTCGGAGCCGCAGCTGGATCATCGGGTCCACGAGCGCGTTCCGGAGCGCTGAAGTGAGCCCGTCGAAGTCGATGCCCCAGCGGTAGCGGTCGAAGTCCAGCGCCGCGGTCGCCCGGACCAGGGTATCGGTGACCACGGGCGCCGCGGCGTGGAAGGTCACGGCGTGGACGCTGTCCCGGATCGCCAGGTCGCCGGTGACCCGGTACGCGGCGGCGCCCAGCGGCACGACGTCGGTCAGGACCAGTCGCGCCGTCGGGAACCGGTCCACGCCGAAGAACTCCTCGTGGGCGAGGTGCCTCCGGAGCGTGCGGCGGGCCTCCACCTCCCGCGCGGGGATGTCGGTGATGGCAATGGTCTGCATGTCCACCGTGAAGGCGCCGCCGACCACGGCGCCGTCCCGCAGCCGCAGCCGACCGTGGGCGAGGTCGACGGTGCCGGCGTGGCCGCTGCCGACCCGCTCGGTGCCCCGCCATGCGACGCGGGACCGGGCGGTGTCGACGCACAGGGCCGTTAGATCGTCCTCCCGGGGAGGGAGCACGATGTCCCGCTCGGCCCGCCACACGCCGTCGCTGCCACGCTCGGGGCGGACCACGTTCGGCGCGCCCGGGTCCGCGTCCAGGAGCGGGTCATCGGCGAACTTGAAGCTGGGGATCCAGTACTCGGGCGTGCCGTCGGGCTCCTGGACCGTCACGTGGATGTGCTGGGCCGCGTCCCGACCCGGGTAGTTGCCCGGCCGGATCGTACGGACCTCGTAGCGGCCGTCCGCGCCGGTCCGCAGCCACCCGCGCAGGTAGCCGTGCCGCCGGGCGTTCCCCTTCTCGTCACCTCGCTTCGGGTAGACCCCCTCGGCGTTGGTGTGGTACAGGTAGAGGATCACGTCGTCGGCCGGTGTCTCGCCGTCCGGCTCGTAGACGACGCCCTCGATCACCAGCCGCTCGCCCGGCTCCGCCTCGCCGGCGATCGTCACCGTCGACGCGAGGCTGTCGGGCGCCTCGGCGGTGCCACACCACTCGCACGCCGGGAGCGGCGTCGTCTGGGCGCCGCACGCCGCCGCGAGGCTGGCGGTGAGCACGGCGCCGGCGAGCACGAGCGATAAGGTCGGGGCTTCGACACGGGGCACGGGGCCTCCTACGTTGGGGTGGAGTACGGACTCACCCTTCCGACGCCGGGCGGGCCCCGATTGTTCAGACCGGGGTTTGAACAATCCGCGGGGTCGTGTCGTCCTACGGTCGGCATGCAACGCGAGGTGGGATGACGGACGATCCGGTCGGAAGGGCGCAGCAGGGGGACGCCGCGGCCTTCGATGCGCTCTACGAGGCGCATGTCGACCGCGTCTTCGGCCTCTGCCTGCGGATGACCGCGGACGAGCGCAGCGCGGAGGAGCTGACCCAGGACGTATTCGTGAAGGCGTGGCGGCGGATCGGGACGTTTCGCGGCGAGAGCGCGTTCGCGACCTGGCTCTACCGTGTCACCGTGAACACGGTGCTCGACCACCGGAAGGCCCGGAACCGCCGGCCGGCCCAGCTGTCGGCGGTGCCCGAGGCCGCGTACAGCGTCGGGACCGGCGAGGATCCGGGCGCGCGGCTGCGGCTGGAACGGGCCATCGCGTCGCTCCCGGAGCGGGCCCGGATGGCGATCGTGCTGCACGGCGTGGAAGGGTACAGCTACGAGGAGGTCGCGGAGCTCATGGGGGTCGCACT
>JAWVYT010000146.1:0-6210 GCA_033722595.1 Longimicrobiales bacterium | reverse complement strand
CCGACGGCCAGCACGGCGCCGGCGAACCCGATCCCGGTGATCACGGCGAGCCACGGGAGCGACACGACGTGGCGGTGCTCCTCGGCTTCCGCCAGGCGCCGGTTCGTCTCCTCGAGCGCTTCCGTGTGGGCCTGGATCCGGTCGTCCCACCGGTGCTGCCAGCCGCTGAAGAACAGGAGCACGCCCATCCAGCCGTAGCCCACCACGGTGTCCACGACGATCACCGGCCCCATCAACGAGTCGGGCGTCCCGACGCTCTCGGCGATGGCCACCATGTTCGCGGTGCCGCCGATCCAGCTGCCCGAGAGGGCCGCGAGCCCCATCCACGCGTCCTCGGGCAGGAAGCCGCCGAACACGGCCATCGTGATGGGAGCCCCGATGACGATGCCGAGCGTACCGGTCACCACCATGATGAGCGCCATCCCGCCGAGCTTCGCCACGCTCTTCAGGTCGATGGTGATCATCAGGAGCACGAGCGCCACCGGCAGCAGGTAGCGGATCATCCAGTCGTAGACGGGAGAGGCGGCCGGCGTGATCCCGAGGGTCGTCGAGATCGTAGGGATGAAGTACGCGTAGATGACGGGCGGCGTCACCTCGAAGAGCTTCTCGAGCCGGGGAAGACTGCTCAGCCAGAACACCGATCCCAGCACCGCGGCCATGTACGCGAAGATGGCCATCGGATCCGTCAGCAGTGCTTGCTCCATGTCTCTCCTCGGGTGATGGGGTCCGCCGAAGTTAGGGGCCCCGGGTCCGTCGTACCACCCTGCCGCCCGGAGGACCTCCCCGCCCCGCTCGGGTGTCCGTTTTCAGCGGTTCCTGATACTATTGCGTCATGGCAGGCAAGCTGAGTCCCAGGGCCCAGATGAAGATGGCCGAGCTCCGTCGGATCACGGACAAGGTGCACCACGTCCACGGCCTCGTGGAGAAGTACGCGGCGACCAAGAACCCGCAGCATGCGCGTCGGCAGACGCTCCCGATCAAGCGGGCGTTCGGCAAGCTGAAGCTGGAGCTGATGGGCGCCGGCTTCGACACCCTCTCCCAGCTCGCAGGGTCCATGGAGCTGGCCGCGGGGCGGGGCGGGTCGCAGCGGAACAAGGTCCGGATCCTGCGCGAAGGCGTCGGGTCCATGCGCTTCCAGATGGACCAGGAGCAGCGCAAGCTCGCGGCCGAAGACCAGCGCGCGCAGCGGGAGGAGGCCCGACAGGCCAAGGAGGACGCCGGAGAGGCGGGACCGACCCCGCCGGCGCAGGACGAGAGCTGACCCCCGCTTCTGACTCCAACGCCGACCCATGGCTCGAAGACGTCTTCCGTCCACCGAGGGGATGATCATCCGGATCCGCCGCGAGCTGGCGGAGCCCATCCGCCAGCTGCAGCTCTCGGTGGCCCTCCTGTTCGCCCTGGTCGTCGTCGGGACCGCGGGCTACATGATCCTGGAGGGGATGACCCTGGTCCAGGGCCTCTACATGACGGTCATCACCCTGGCCACCGTGGGCTTCAAGGAGGTCGTGGAGCTCGACACCGCCGGGATGATCTTCACCACCGTCCTCATCATCGTAGGCGTCGGGACGGCGGCGTGGGCCATCAGCAACGCGGCCGAGGTCATGCTCGGCCAGACGTTCTGGACGTCCGTCCAACGCAGGAGGAACCGGAGTATGGTCGAGACGCTGAAGGACCACTACATCATCTGTGGCTACGGCCGCCTCGGCCGGCAGATCCTCCGGGACCTGAACGCGCGAGGCGAGCCGTTCGTCGTCCTCGACTGGGACGCGGGTCTGGAGGAGGAGCTGCTCGAGGAGAACATCCCGCACCTGATCGACGACGCGACCCATGAGTCCACGCTGAAGAACGCGGGGATCGCGGAGGCCCGCGGCCTCGTGGCCGCCCTCGATGACGACGCCCAAAACGTCCTGACGGTCCTCACCGCCCGGGAGCTCAACCCCCGCCTCCTGATCATCGCCCGGGCGGGTTCCGAGCCGCTGGAGAGCAAGCTGCTCCGGGCGGGCGCCGACCGCGTCGTCACGCCCTCTTCCATCGGAGGCCACCGGCTCGCGCTCGCGCTGCTCCGGCCCGCCGTCCACGACTTCTTCGGCCGCATCTTCGCCATGGGCACCGAGCCCGACGTCGACGTCGGCCAGATCACCGTGCCCGACGACTCCCCCTTCGCCGGTCAGACCATCGAGGGGTGCGACCTGCGTCGGATCCGGAACGTATCGATCCTGGCCGTGCGCCGCCCCGACGGCCTCTTCGATCTGAACCCCGGCGCCCAGCGCACCATCGAGACCGGCGAGACCCTCATCTTCATCGGACCCGCAGAATCGGTCTACGACCTCGAAGCGCTGTACAGCGAGTAGGGCGCGGGGGTGGGATCTGAGATCTGAGATTTGAGACCTGAGATCTGAGATCTGAGATTTGAGATTCAAGATTCGAGTCGGTGGGGTCCGGAGTTCCCGGTGGGTTCAGGGGCCGTGGCCGCCGCGGGTTCGCGGGGCTCGGCTCGCGGTTGGTGGCTCGCGGTTGGCGGCTCGCGGCCCGCGGCTCGCGGCTCTGGCGGCAGGGTTCGGAGTCGGGGCGAGGGCGAGGGGGCGATGGTCGGGGGTCCTCAGGACCGGGGCGAGAGGGCTCACCGATCGGGCCTCGAGGCTGGAGGCCTGCATTCGCCGCATCCCCCATCCGACCCGGCCTCCCCCGCACCCCCCCTTCAGCCGCTCAGCCGGTCACAATCGGCCTCTTGCCGGGAAGCTCTCGCTCCAAACCCGCCCCCGTAACGCCCCGCTCGCTAGTCTCTAGTCTCTAGTCTCTAGTCTCTAGACTCCTGATCTCCACCGCACGGAACAGCGGATCGGCCTCCTGAAGCAGCTTGTCCATGAGCCGCGGGGCCAGGTCGGTCTCGTGCTCCTCGATGAAGGCACGGACGATCGTGGCCGCCTCCGGTGAGGTGTGGCCCGAGAGCGTCGCGGCGAGCCAGCGGGTCGGAAAGAAGATGTCGCCGGTGGCCCGGATCTCATCCAGCAGCTCGAGGGACGGCAGGATGTGCTTCCGCGATGCCTCCGCCCGGACCGGGTGATGGAGGTAGCGGAGCGCGGTCACGACCCACTCCTCCCGGGCCCGGTTCTCGGGTCGGGCGAGTGCATCGAAGAACGAGTCCCGGACCGCGGGATCGCCGGATACGGCGGGGCGGATGAACTGGAAGCGGTCTCTGCGGTCGGGGTTCTCGATGGCCGCAGCCTGCGCTTCCAGCATTTCCGCCCACCCCGGCGCCTCCCGGACCGCCAGCTGCAGCGCGAGGGTCGTCCGGTCCCGCTCGGACAGCGGCAGCCCCGGGACCTCGATCTCGCCCCGCCAGATCCGTCCCATCCGGGCCACGGCCCCGTCCGTGGTCGCCACCCCGCGCCAGGCGTTGAAGAACGCGGCCTTCCGGGACGACGACCCGCCGCGCACCAGCTCCTGCCAGAGCAGCGCTTCCAGCGACCCGATCTCTCGGTTGCGGACCTCGAGCGGGAGGTAGCGCCAGACGAGATCGGACAGGTCGCCCAGCACCTGCTGGACGATGAGCTCGTCCTCCTCCACGGGGATCAGCCGACGTGCCAGCGCCAGCATCGGCTCGGGTCTGATCTCGCCCTCCAGCATCAGCTCCCAGAGGTCGAGCCAGCCGGCGGCGCGGGCCACCGCGGGCCGCAGCGCGGGCAGACGCTGGAGCAGCCCCTGCTCCGAGCCGGGATCGAGGCGGAAGAGGCCGTACGCCAGCCCGGCCGCATTGGGGACGATGGCGACGGGGGCCGGCGGGACGGTCACCTCCAGGGTGTCGCCATCGAGCCGTTCCGTCCGCAGCCCGGCCGAGTCGCCGTACACGGCGCCGAGGTCCAGGATCTGGTTCCAGACCCGCTGCCGGTCGGCCGGGTCCTCCTGCCAGACCCGGATGCGGGCGGGGTCCAGCCCGCCGCTGCGTACCGTGACGCGGATCCACGGCCGTCCCGCGGTTTCCACCCACACGCGACTCCACCCTGCCACGTCCAGCGGCGTCTCCTCGTCCAGCGGCGTCTCCTCGTCCAGGACGGTCACCAGGTCCCGCCACGAGGCGCTGCCGAAGGCGTGCGCGCTCAGGTAGCGGCGCAGCGCCGTCCTGAAGGCCTCGTCCCCGACCAGCCGCTCCAGCTGGCGCATCACGATCGGCGCCTTCTGGTAGATGATGGCGCCGTACAGGCTCCCTGCTTCGCTCAGGTTCTCCAGCGGCTGACGGATCGGGTTGGCGCCCGGCGTGCGGTCCACTGCGTAAGCCGCCGGGTAATGGGCCAGGAGGAAGCGCAGCTCGTGGTCCAGCTCCGGGAACGAGGGGTTCACGATCTTCGCGGCCATGAGGTTCGCGAAGACCTCCTTCATCCAGACGTCATTGAACCACTGCATGGTCACGAGGTCGCCGAACCACATGTGGGCGGTCTCGTGGGCGATGAGGCTGGCCCGGCCCAGCTCCTGGTTGCGGGTCGCCGACTCGTCCAGGAACAGGCTCGAGGCGCGATAGAGGATCGCGCCGGGGTGCTCCATGCCGTTGTACTGGAACGACGGGATGGCCACGAAATCGAACTTGCCGAACGGGTACGGGATCCCCGTGTACTCCTCCAGCCAGTCGAGCGCCGCGGCGTGCAGATCGAAGATGGCCTCCACGTTCCGGGCGACCGCCGTCGAGTCCGTCTCCCGGTGGAGCAGTCGCATCGTCCGGCCAGCCCGCTCCCGCTCTTCGACGCTGAACCGGCCGGCGGCGAAGGCGAACAGGTAGGTGGGGATCGGCTCGGTCTCCGCGAACCGGTAGACGACCCGGTAGCCGACGGTATCCCGGCGCGCACCGGCCCCGTTCGCCACCGCCGTCCAGGCGGCCGGCACCGACAGACGGAGCCGGAACCGGGCCTTCAGGTCCGGCTGGTCGAACGAGGGGAACACCTCGTGTGCCCGGTCCGGGACGAACAGCGTGTAGAGGAACGCGTCCCTCCGGTTCAGCGGTGCGTCCCCGGCGGTGAAGTCCGCGGTGACGGTATGGCGGCCGGCCGGCACGGGCACCCGGAGATGGCCCGGCTCGACCTCGAACCGGACGGCGTCGCCATCGACGGCGACGCCGTGCACGGCCTCGGGCTCGGCGAAATCCAGGACCAGCGGGTCGGGATCGGACTTGGTGACGGTGATGGCGACGGACCCCGTGACCGCCGAGTCCCGGGCCGCCGGGATGCGGAAGGAGACGTCGTAAACGATCCCCCCCAGCGTCGCCGCCCGGTGCCGCGCCAGCTCCAGCGAGATCCCGGGCCCCACGACGGCCTGGCCCCGGGTTTCCGCGGGCCCGGCCAGCACGGCGAGCCCCAGTGCCAGTGCAGCGGGGACCCGGGTCAACGGCCGGCCCGGTCGGCCCCCGCGTCGGGCCCGGGCCCCTGCCCCGCCTGGCTGGACGGGATCTCGTCCCGGGTCCTGCCGGCGAACGTCACCATCCGGTCCACCGATCGGTGCATTTCCGTCTCCAGCTCGTCGAGGGCGAAGTGGGACCCGCGGGCATCCCCCTCGTCCAGCGACACGGCCGCCGCGTTCAGCTGCCGGACGAGGGTGATGAAATGGTCGGCCTCGGCCCGGAGCGCCACGTACTTCCGCTCGTCCGGGAGGATCGGGTCCGCCAGACGCCAGAGCCCCGCCTCCGTCATCAGGAGCCCGGCCACGACCAGGAAGAGCTGCACCCCCAGCGACTCCGCGAAGAGCACGGCGCCCAGGACCAGCGCCATACCGACCGCGGGGACGATGAGATGGACGACGCGGCGAACCTTTCGAACCACGGGGACCCCCTTCGGTTGGTTGCGCGAATCTTTGCACGCCGGCCTACCGGACGCAAGCGACGCCCCTCGTCGGCCGGGCGGATGGTGGCCCGGCCACGAATTTCCTGTAAGATTTTCGTTGTGAGCGGCATCTATACAGTGATAGCGTACCACCCGAACCCCCATCGCATGACCGAAGCAGCATGACCA
Organism: Longimicrobiales bacterium; assembly: GCA_033722595.1. GTDB lineage: Bacteria > Gemmatimonadota > Gemmatimonadetes > Longimicrobiales > RSA9 > JAWVYT01. Next base: position 217 of record JAWVYT010000146.1, on the reverse strand, counting down.
CGGAGCCCCGGGAAGCAGGGCTCGTGGCCAGAGCTCGCGCGGGCGAGCGGCACGCGCTGGCCGAGCTCTTCGAGCGCTACGCGGACGACGTGTACCAGGTCGCCCTGCGGATCACGGCGTCCAGGGCCGACGCGGAGGACGTGACACAGAACGTCTTCGCGGGCCTCCCCGAGGCGCTGTCGGCGTACGGCGGCACCGGAGAGCTGGGGGCCTGGAT
>JAWVYT010000145.1:0-6230 GCA_033722595.1 Longimicrobiales bacterium | reverse complement strand
TTCGACGGGGCCCCGCGGGGCCGCAAACCCACCCCCCCCCCGGCGCCGGTGGGGGGCCGCCCCCCCCGCCCCCGCGGGGGGTTTCGGTTTTTTACACGGGGGGCGGGCTCGGGGGCGGGCCGCACGGTCGTCGACGGGAGAGCTCACGAGGTCGAGGCTCGGGTCCTCACGACCCGGCCAGCTCCCGCAGCCGGGCCACCCGCTCCTCGGTGGGCGGGTGGGTGCTGAACAGACTCGAGAACGGCACCCTCTGGCCCGCCAGCGGGTTCACGATCGCGAGCGACGCGCCCGCGGGGTTCACCTCCATGGGGATCCGCTGGCTGTACGACTCCAGCTTCTGGAGCGCGCTGGCCAGCCCGTCGGGGCCGCCCGCGATCTCGGCGCCGGTGCGGTCCGCCTGGAACTCGTTCTGCCGACTGATGGCGAACTGGATCAGCATGGCCGCGATCGGCGCGACGATGGCCATGACCAGCATCCCGATGCCGCCGCCCTCACGGTCCCGACCCCCGCCGAGGATGGCCCCCCACATGGCCACGCGGCCCAGCAGCGCCACCGCACCGGCCATGGTAGCCGCTACGGTACTGACCAGCATGTGCCGGTGCTTGATATGGGCCAGCTCGTGCGCGATCACGCCCTCGATCTCCCGTGTGTCCACGAGCCGCAGGATCCCGGCCGTGCAGCAGACCACGGCGTTCTCGTGGTTCCGGCCGGTTGCGAACGCGTTGGGCTGCTCCTGGGGCGCGATCGCGACCGTCGGCATCGGCAGCCCCGCCCGCTTCCGCAGTCGGTCCACCATGTCGTACAGCTCCGGCGCCTGTGACCGGTCGATGACCTGCGCCTTGTACATGCGCAGCACCGCCTTGTCGCTCCACCAGTACATCCCGAAGTTCATGACCGCCGCGAAGGCGAACAGCACCACCGCGCCCGTCGTCCCGCCGAAGTAGCCGCCCAGCACCACCAGCAGGGCCGTGAGCCCCGCCATCATCACGAAAATCTTCGTCCGCTGCATTGTCGTCCCAGGTTAGGGGTTTCACCGAGCTAGAAGATACCCCGCCCACCGCCTCCTGATCCAGATTCGATTTCGAGTTCGATTTCGATTTCGAGTTCGATTTCGAGTTCGATTTCGAGTTCGAGTTCGAGTTCGAGCGCGAGGCCCGGGTCCCGTCCGGAGCCGGGGCTAGCTGCGCCCGCCACCGTTCCCCGCCCCGCGGCCCTCCGCTCACCGCCCCTCCCGCCCCCGCCACCTCCCTCTGGTCCCGAACTCAAGTCCTTGATCCCCGATGTCTTACCCCCAGTCTCCAGTCTCCAGTCTCCAGTCTCTAGTCTCTAGTCTCCAGTCTCTAGTCTCTAGCCTCAAGCTTCTCGTCCTCTTGCATCCTGCACTCTTGCACTCTTGCACTCTTGCACTCTTGCATTCTTGCACTCTTGCAGGCCTAGTACCCCCACTCCCGGTACACCGACAGTCCCAGCACCTTGTAGTCGGAGATCTCCGCCGGCCCGAACGACGGGATCCGGGCGAACTGGTCCTCGATGTAGCCCTGGAAGGTCCACGTCTCCCACGGCCGGTACTCCACGCGGGCGCCGAACAGGCGCAGCTCGGAGCGCTCCTCGCGGGGCGTCCCACTGGGGATCCGGACGCTGCCGATGACGGAGACGTTGGGCGCCGGGTCGAACCCGACCTCGATCTGGGCATTCCGCCAGAAGGCGGCGGCCCGGGATTCCGCCCACGCCTGGCCGAACTCGGTCCCGTACTCGGGGAGGCTCAGCGAGATGTAGTCGATGGGCAGGCCGAGGCTGGCGGCCACCTGCTGGAGCCCGGACGACGCGGCGCCGCTGACCAGCGGCCGGGACAGGCTGTAGGCCAGCGACCCGCCGGCGGAGGCCATGTCCTGCTCCGCCTGGGTCAGCTCCGCGCCGGCCCGGCCGAAGAGGATGTAGCTCGCCAGGTCGGTCTCCGACATCGGTACCTCGGCCGTGCTGGTCAGCTCGACCCTGGGGTCCTGGAGCGTGCCCGCCACCTGGGCCAGGATCGTCAGCGGCTCGCCCTGGGCCCTGCGGACACGGTAGCCGGCCGTGATGTCCAGGTTCGGATCGATGCCCGGGGTGCCCACGAACTCGATGGTCCCGCTACGGATGTCGAATCGCCGCCCGCCCACGGGCATCCGGCTGGCCAGCAGGGTGTAGCTCCCTTCGATGACCTGGAGCGTCCCGGTCATCCGCAGCTCGTCGGTGCGACGGTCGACCTCCACGTTCAGGGCCCCGCCGACCTCCACGTTCAGCTCCTGGCTCCGGAGCCAGAAGTTGCGCTGCAGCCTCAGGTCCATGTTCGTGACCCGGAGGTTCTCCAGGAACGGGCTCTCCGGCCGGGGCCGGTAGCTGACCTGCGTCGTGTCCAGCATCTGGAAGAGGGTCGTGTCGAGCTGGACGATCTGCCGCTGCCGCCAGATCTCGTCCAGGTCCATCTCCCCGCGCACGACCTGGACATCGCCGGTAACGATCGGACGCGTGTACCGCCCTCGCAGCTGAGCCAGGCCGTCGACCACCGCGGTCACGTCGCTGCGGCGAGAGGCGTCGAGACGCTGCGCGTCCAGGACCAGATCGAACGCCGGGTCGGCGGGCTCCGTCAGATCCAGCGTGCCCTGCACGCGGCCTCGGCCGTTCTCGGTCCGCACCGCCGCATCGATCTCGACCGTCGTCCCCGCGGTCATCCGAGCGGTGGCCTGGATCTCCCGGTACGCGACGGCCAGCGGGTCGAAGTACGCAGCCCCGTCGGTCAGCCGGAGCTCACCCTGCAGGTCGGGGTTCACCGGCGTACCCACCACGTTGACCTCTCCCGCGATCCGGCCCCGGAGCCCACTGAAGCCGGGCGCCATGAAGGACGCGAGCGCCGCGGGCATCCCCTCCGCCCGGATCGTCAGGTCCATGGGCCGGTCGAGGAATCGGTCCTCCTGCGCGGTCAGGGCCAGCTGGACCGGGACCCGGAGGTCGGCGCTCAGGATCGTGGCCCGGTCCTTCCACCCGGTGAAGACGCCCTCGACCTCCCGGTCGGCGTACGCGATGCCGACCTGCACGCTGTCCAGCTCCGCGCCCTGGTACCGGAACGGTCGGGCGGACAGCCGGCCGTCGATCCGGGGCTGCAGCGCCGTGCCGTTGACCCGGAGCCCGCCGCTCACCACGCCCCCGAGCACGGTGTCCGACTGGGCGACCCGCAGGAACTCGTCGAGCCGGAGCCCATCGAGCTCGACGGCGAGTGACGCCTCCTGGACCTCGTCGGCCTCCGGCTGCCGCCACGGAAGCACTCCGGTCACGCGGAGGCGACCGGCCGCCGGCGATCGGACCAGGACGAGGCTGTCCACACTGAATCCGCTCGCTCCGACGGTGGCCACGGCCGGGTTCGTCAGTACCCAGCGCCCGTCGCGGGTCTCCAGGCGCAGGCGTTGGAGCCCGAGGTCGAGCACGCGGCCCTGCGGCCGGAACGTGGTCTCGAGCTCGAGCTGCTGGCTGCCCCGACCCCGCAGCGTCGCCGCCACGACACCCTCCCCGCCGGCGTACGTGGCGGAGGCCCGGGCCTCCGCCAGACGCCGATCCGCATACTCCAGGGAGTCCACCGTCGCCTGGGCGCGCAGGGTGTCCGCGTCCCACGTCACGTCCAGCGTCCCGCGCCCGAGCTGGAGCTGGTCGTAGACCAGCGATCGGATCCGGGCGCGCCCGCTGGCCCGCCACGACTGGACCGAGCCGACGAGCTGGCCGTCGAGCCGGATGCGGCCGTCGACCCGGTTGAGTCGCTCCAGCCCGATGTCCAGCGGCGGCTCTTCCCCGAACAGGAGGGGCTCCAGGAACACCAGCGAGTCGGCGACCACGTTCACGGCCAGCTCGCCCGAGCGCCCCTCCAGGAGGCCGAACGTGCCTTGGGCCGTCAGGTCGCCCACCTCCGTTGTGATGGACACGCTGTCGATCCGCGCTACGGCATCGGACACGCTGCCGCGGAACGCGCCCCGGTAGACCTCGACGCCATCCACGCGTGCGGTGAGCACGTCGACGGAGAGCCGAGTCTCGATCTCGGCGGGGTCGAACGCCGAGCCCTCGAGCTCGAAGCGACCCGTGACCGTGGTCTCCGGCAGACGCTCCAGGACCCGGTCGAGCCGGAACTCGGTCACTGACCCTTCTGCCTGGTACTCCGTCCGCCCGTTCACCGCCATCCGGCCCTGGAGAACCACACCGCCGGCCGGGGTGGCCAGGTCCACCCCGAGGGTCAGGTCGTTCGGCGTGCCGGAAAGCGTGATGGGCCCGCGGGTCTCGCCGCGGAGCCCCTGGAGCGCCGCGAACTGCTGCCCCAGCAGCTGGAGCGCCAGCGGCTCCGCATCGAACTGGAGGTCGAACGTGGCCGTCTCGCCCAGGGCCATGCGGCCGGAGCCGCTGACGGCGGAGCGGTTGCCCCCGTGATCGAGCGCCAGGCGGCCCTCGACCCGGAGACCGTCCCGGAGCGAGCCGCGCGCCCGGAGCGTACCGTCCGCCACGCCGCCGATCCGGACCGCCGGGACGAACTGCGCGACCTGCGCCATGTCGACGGACTCGAGCGTCGCGTCCAGGTCGGCCACGGGGAACGGCGCGTCCAGGCCGATCACGCCGCTCCAGCGGACGGACGACTCGGCTCCGTTCCCCTCCGCATCGAAGGTGCGGTAGCGCAGGTCGCCCTCGCTTCGGAAGGCCTGGGCCGGCCCCTCCCCACGGAGGGTGCCGATGAGGAGGCCGGAGACCGGCACCGTGGCCTCGGTCAGCGTGTCCACGAGCGCCAGGTCCAGGGGCGTGGCCCGGATGTCCACGTCGGTGAAGCGCAGCCCGTCGCCCACGATCACCCCGAAGGAGCCGGCCAGCTCACTGCCCCGACTCGCGAGCCGCGCGTCTCGAGCCAGGAAGAGGGTGGCGCCCGAAGGCAGCGTCTCCAGCCGGAACCGGAGCGCCCCGCCGCCCTCCCCCGGCAGCGACGGGTACAGCCACCGGAAATCCCGGAACGCCAGGTCGTCGCCCTCGGCGGTGAGCTCGTACCGGTTCTGGCTCGCGCCGACCACCACCCGCCCCTTCACCGACAGCTCGGACCCGGGGAGCCGTACCCGATGGGCGTCGAAGCCCACGATCGAGTCCCGGATCGTCACCGTCCCTTCCAGTCCCTCCACCTCCACCGGCGTGTCCCACACGTAGGCACGGGCCGCCAGATGGCCGATCTCGAGGACGCGACCGTCGAGCTCGGGCGACTCCCAGGCCACCCGAGGCAATCGGGCATCGATGCTGTCGAACCGGAGGGTCCGGACGCGCCCGCCGGGGACGCTCTCGACGATGACCCGGCTGGTGTCGCCCCCCTCCCACGGGAGCCGGACCGTGGCGCGCCCCTCTCGGACGGTGGCGTCCCGGATCAGGATCCGGCCCTCCCGCCGGGGCGGGGCGGTATCCGCCGCCGTGGTGTCCGACAGGATCCGGTCGTAGTTCCAGAGGTCATCGCCGGGCAGCCGCTCCACGACCACGTCGGGCCCGAACAGCGCCAGCCGGTCGAACACGACGGCGCCGGCCAGGATCTGCGGGATGCTGTAGCTCAGCCGGGCGCTGTCCGCGCGCAGGAAGAGGCGGCCGTCGGGACCGGTGATCCGGACCTCGTGGAGCGTGACGCCCTGCAGGAGACCGCGACTGGAGAAGCGGGCGACGCTCAGCTCGCCGTTGATCGACCGCTGGATCCGGTCGACGGCAAACCGCCCGGCCCGCTCCACACCGACCGGGGTCTGCGTCAGGACCGCGAGCGCCACGAGAAGGAGGACGACCAGCCCCGCAACGCCGAGGCCGAGCCACCGGACGAACCGCCTCGCCACGGCCATCAGAACGGCTGCCCGATGGAGAAATGGATCTGGAACCGGCTCAGGAAGTCGGCGATGCTGTCGATCTCCCGCCGCCCGCCGCTGTACGCGACGCGCTGCTCCAGCTCGACCACGTCGTCCCCGTTCTCGAGGATGTCGCGCGGCTCCCTGAACCACGTCCGCTGACAGCCGTCGTCGCCCAGGTCGCACTGCCGCACCGTGGTGGTCACGACCCGCAGCTGCTGAGGTCCCAGAGCGTTGAACGCGAAATCGACGCGCAGCGGCCCGATGGGACTCTGGTACCGGAACCCGAACCCGGGCGTCGCCACGATGTCGCCGAGGTCCACGCTGTCCGGCTCCGCCCAGACCTGGCCGGCGTCCACGAAC